>JACRLY010000056.1:0-602 GCA_016219595.1 Ignavibacteriota bacterium
TTCATTCATCCACAGTGGAATTTGTCTTATGTTTCCGGTGCTGACTGCTGATTGAAAAGTGCCACCATAAAACATGTCGTTTAATACAGCATGTACCAGTTCATGGCGGATTACGTGTCTGAACTGCTCCCAATCACCCATGTATGGTAATACAACCCTGTTCTTGAAAAGCTCTGTAACACCACCAACACCTTCGGGTCAATATGAACCGATAACATTTGTCTGCTGGAATTCATTATGAGAATTATATAAAATCAATGGAACTCGTCTGTTTATTCTATATTTAAGAAATGATTGGATTGATAGCAATGCCTTTTCAGCTTCCACAGCAGCGAAATGTGCAAGATAACTTGAATTATTATAAAAGTAAATATCAAAATTCTTTGTTTCGATATATTTCCATTTGAAATCCTGGTATTGTACTTTATTTATACCGAACTGTGCCTCAGCTACTTCATTCAGTAGTAAAAATCCAACAATTATGACTGTGATAAAAGTTCTAATTTGTATCATTAACCACCGGTTATTTTAAAATGACAAATCTTAATATTAATAATTAATATTCAGAATATTAGACATAATTTAAATATAAATAGTTTTAT
>JACRLY010000056.1:656-16498 GCA_016219595.1 Ignavibacteriota bacterium
AAATTCAAAATGCAAATCGTAGTTTTATTGACGGGTAAAGAGTAAAATCTTTTATTTGGAAGAAAAAAACCCCTGAGAATCAGAGGTTTTATTAATCAATTATTTCAATTTCATCATTGCTTTCAAACCTTTTTTATCAAGAGTCTTCAAAGCTCTTGCAGTAGCCTTCACCGTTACAAACCTTTTCTCTTCGGGCAGCCAAATGCGTTTCTTCTGAAGGTTTGGTAAAAATCTTCTTTTCGTTTTATTATTAGCATGCGAAACATTATTTCCAACTAAAGCTACTGTACCTGTTAATTCACAGCGTCGTGCCATTTTAATACCTTTTTATAAATTAAATCTAACAAGACTACAAACTTATGATTTTTTTCCGATTTTACAAAATTCAATAATTTCTGTCGGCAATAATAGGTATTTCAATTCGTTTGAATCCTGATATTTTACGATATTAGACTGAATTAATCCGAATTATATAAATAAATGATAAATAATAAAGTTTTAGTCGGTATGTCCGGCGGAGTGGATTCTTCTGCTTCCGCAGCTCTACTCCTCCATGATGGATATGAGGTTTCCGGATTGACAATTACACCTTTTAAAATAGATGACGATTGCCAGGTTAAGCTCAGGGAACGTTCTTGTTGTTCTTTCAAAAGTGTTATTGATGCCAATGATGTTTGTAAAAAACTCGGTATCGAACACTATCTCATAGACCTGACCGAAGCATTTCGAAAAAATATTGTCGAAGATTTTGTTAATGAGTATTTAACCGGAAGAACTCCTAATCCCTGCGTCAAATGCAATCCTGCAATCAAATGGGGAGGAATGATTGAAAAAGCTGATTCAATCGGAGCATTTTACGTTTCTACAGGGCATTATGCAAAAGTTAATCATGATCCGGATTCGGGACGTTATTACTTGTCAAAGGGTAATGATGAATCCAAAGACCAGTCTTATTTTCTCTGGAAAATGACACAGGAACAGCTTTCCCGAACACTTTTCCCTTTAGGTAATCTTCAAAAAAAAGAAACCAGGGAAATTGCGAAAAAATATGACCTCACAGTCCATAGTAAAGCAGATTCCCAGGAAATTTGTTTTATTCCTGATAACAACTATCACAATTTTTTGAAAAAACAGCTTAATAAACAAGGAAAAAATATTCCCGAAGGAGATATAGTTTTCGATAACAAAATAATCGGGAAACACATAGGTTACCCTTATTATACTATAGGTCAAAGGAAAGGACTTGGAATTGCACATACTGAACCATTATATGTAAAAAATATTATTCCCGAATCAAATGTCGTGGAGGTTGGTCCAATTGAAGAACTATTCAGTCAGTGTTTAATTGCTGAAGATGTAAATCTTATGAAATATAATCAATTATCTGAAAATAAAGTATACCGGGTAAAAATCAGATATAAAGATATTGGAGCCGAGGCTGAATGTAAATTGACAGATGATGGGAATCTTCATATTAAATTCCTGAGCCAAAGGCGAGCTATAACACCAGGTCAGACTGTCGTTCTTTATGAAGGTGATGACCTTGTTGCAGGTGGTATAATAAAATCATGGGGCAAAAATTAATATTTTAGTTATCGAATTTAGCAAGCCGCTTGTATTCATTTAGCATGATTTGAACATTTTTTTGCCATGAAAATTCATTCATTACAAATTTCCTGGCATTTTTTCCGATTGAATTACTGTAAGTAGGATTTTTTATCAAACTCATTATACTGTTTATATAACTTTCTTTATCTTCGCATAATATGAATCCATCCTCCGGTTTTGCATTAATTCCTTCTGAAGCAATCGTCGTTGCGACAACCGGTAATTCCATAGCCATTGCTTCTAAAATTTTTATTCTAATGCCGCTACCAACAAATAAAGGAGCTATATATATAGAAGCATTGTTAAGATATGGCTGTACTTTATCAACATATCCTAATGATTTGACACCCGAAATTGAATTATCCGAAAGCCATTCAGGCTGTTCTTTGCCAATCAATGTTAATGTTATTTCAGGAATAATTTTTCTCAGTTCTGGCAAAACTTTCTCGATAAACCATTTTACTGCGTCTATATTATGTCTCCATTGATACGTTGTAGCTAAAATTAATTCAAAGGGATTTTTTTGGATTTTTTCCGACGGTATCCATTCATCTGTGTTTACACCTGCACTTGCAACAATATATCTTCCTTCAGGAGCTATTTCAATTGCCCTGTTTTTATCCGGTTCGGTAATTGGAAAACAGACATCCATTTCCGAATATATTTTTTTCTCTTCTTTCCGAAGGTAAAATGCCTGCAGTTCAATATAAATTTGTTTTAGTTTATTTTTTTTTATGTTGTCCGCATATCTCTTCCATATCATCCATTCTATATTATGCAAACGTAATCCTGCAGGAATCCCGGAAATATTTTTTACGAATAAAGCTAAATTTGCCATACATGAATGGTCTGCATGAACAATGTCAAATTCCTTTTCTTTAATTAGCTGTGAAATATAGTCTTTGATTTTTATATTTATATGTTTTTCAATATAAACCGAATGATTATAGATAATTGATTTAAAAATTCTCAATGCTGTGTTTTTCGTCGAATGTTCAAATAATTTCACATCGGTAAATTTAATTCCATATTCCAAAGCTTCTTTAGTTACTTTATTTCTATCATTATCATAATAAGAAAAAAATGTAACTTCTGCTCCCTGATTTGAAAATTCTTTAAGAATATTTCCTATCCCGATTTTTCCACCGTCATCTGCAGGAAACGGAAACCGGGGAGCTAATTGTAATATTCTTAATTTCTTTTGATGCATTCTTATTTTTTAATCAAATCCTTTTTAAGCCATCTTCTGAATTTATTCGAAAATACCTGGCTGAAATATCGCATCTGAGTGTGGAATACACTTACACCCAATGTAATATCCCTGATTTTTTCCTTTGGAACAACATTTCTCTCATTCCTTATTGTGGAAAATACGACAGACATCATCCCAAACATACCTTCCAACATTGCTGATAAAGGCAATCTTGAAATTAAAGCCAGAAACATTTGGAAGAAAAATATTTCCGTTGACCTACCCCAAGCTCTCCAAAACGGGAAATATCTCCAGTTGTATCTTATATGCTGTTTAGATGCCATAACCCAGCGATTTGGATTATCCCTGTCCTGCGGGGAGGCATAGTGCAGGGTTCTGATATTGGGAAAATACCTGACATTGAAACCTGAAACTATTGCTCTCGTACAGAAATCAAGCTCTTCGAAACCAAACTCCCAAAAACCACCTATGGTATCAAATACTTTTCTTTTAATTGCGGCTCCCGTTCCCGGGAAAAAATTTGCTTTAAATCCATCTTCCGGCATTTTACTTTTATCAATTTTTAACGGATACCAGTCCCAGGGTTCACTATTCTTCTTAACTTCAATATCTTCCGTGGCAATTATATCGATATGCGGCTTTTGATTGAATATCTCAACAACTTTGTCGAATGTATCATCATCTTCAGGGTGTGAATCACTGTCTGTTCTCCAGATAATATCCCCTTTGGACATCTCTACACCAATATTAATGGTTCTGATATCGAAATTATCAGGCAGCCACAAATATTTAACCATAGGGTATTCTTTTGGGACCATTTCTCTTGTGCCGTCACCTGAACCATTGTCTACAACTATTATTTCCTTATCTTCATATTTTTGCTTCAGGTAGCCGTCTATGCATACTCTTAAGTCATCAATCCTGTTACGGGTAACGATAACAACACTTATCTTCATTGTTTGATTTATTTAATTAATAATTAATTTTGAAAATACCAAAACTTCAAATATATTAAAATTAAAACAATGTTTATTTTATAAAACATTTTATCCTGGTTATGACAAAGGAAAATAATCAAATCAAGAATATTGTTTCAAAATTATATTTTGAATCTAAACCTAACCTTAAAAAACCGATTCTGCCGGGACTTCTTTTTTTTATAGTCTTATTAACTGGGGTAATAGGTTATTCTATTCTGTGGAAAGATACTCCGGCTTCTTTAGTGGATTCAATTTATATGACAGTAATAACAATTACTACCGTCGGCTATCTTGAAGTTCACCCGTTAAGTGAATCCGGAAGAATTTTTACTATGTTTATTGCAATTGCAGGTATAGGGACAATGTTTTATTTGTTCAGTATCATTATGGAAAATTTGTTCATTATTCAACTCAGCAACTACAGGGGGAAAAAGAAAATGTTAAATAAACTTGAAAATTTGAAAAATCATATAATTGTTGTTGGTTATGGTAGGGTAGGGAAGCTTGCTTCAAATGTGCTTGAAAACAATAACGAGGAATTTGTAGTTATCGATGAAGATTTAAATGAAAATATCGAAATAAGCGATTCGGGGAAATTTCTGAAAATAAAAGGAAATGCAGCCGAGGATGATGTGCTGATTGCTGCTGGAATTACCAAAGCAAAAGGTATTATAGTTACCACTCCCGACTCTGCTACCTCGGTATTTGTAGTTTTGAGTACTAAAGTATTGAATCCCGGGATATTCATCGTTGCCAGGGCAGAAGACGAATCTGTTGCTGAAAAACTTAAAAAAGCAGGAGCAGACAGGACAGTAAATCCATACTCGATAGGTGGTCAAAGGCTTGCAAGCCTGATGATTAATCAGAATGTAGTTGATTTCCTCGAAACAAGTTTCGGTATTGGTGAAAACAATCTGAAAATTGAATCGATGGACCTGCCGGAAAAATGTGGTTTTTATGATAAAAATCTCAGGGAATTACAGGTGAGGCAAAAAACAGGTGTATCCATAATTGCTATTATTCGTGAGGGAACCCCTTATATTAATCCTCATGCTGAATTCACGATAAAACAAAATGACCAACTTGTTTTATTAGGAACAAAGAGCCAATTAAAGAATTTTGAAAAAATGATTATTGAAAATTAAATGTATCAGGAATAAATATATTCCGGATTTTTGAATCCTTTGCTCTTTGCATAATTCACCTGATTTTCATAATCAACCTTGCTCAGCATTTCATTCAATAATGTGAAATTTGCCGCTTTATAGCATGGTTTGTATTGCTCCATTAAGTTGAGATACGTCTGTGAACCGATATTTTCAGCAATAAAATCAATAATTTTATCTGTATCAGATTGATTATTTGGAAGAATCAAATGTCTTATCAGCAAACCTTTCCGGGCTACATCATTCCTGACAACTAAATCTCCAACCTGACGGTGCATTTCCAGTACTGCTTTCGAGGCATATTCGAAATAGTCATACGAATTTGTGTACAAATTACTTTTCTCAGGACTGAAGAATTTGATATCGGGCATATAAATATCAACCAATCCTTCAAGCATTTTCAATGTTTCGATTTTTTCATACCCACTCGTATTGTAAACAATAGGAATACTTAAACCCATTTCTTTTGCTTCGAAAAGAGATGAAATAATTTGAGGGACAAAATGAGTGGGAGTAACGAGATTAATATTGGAACATCCTGCTTTCTCTAATCTAATCATGATTTCTGCCAACTCCCTTTCACTGACATAAAATCCCTCCCTGTAATGACTGACTTCAGAATTTTGGCAGAAAAGGCATAGCAAACTGCAGCCTGAAAAAAAGATTGTTCCTGAACCTGTCGAACCGACTATTTCAGGTTCCTCTCCGTAATGTGGGCCGAAAGATGATATTTTGATTTCTTTTCCCATTGTACAGATGCCGCTGTCGTCGGTATACCTGTTTGTTTTACAATCTCTCGGGCATAATGTGCATTTTTCTAAATTCTTATAAGCTGATTCAATATCGCTAACACTCAACATAGATTTATTTTTTATTATTGATTAAATTTTTCAATTTAATAAAATCTTCAGTTTTTAATTCTTCAGCTCTCCTTTTAAAATATATTTCATCATATTCAAAAATCAATTTACTGATTTTTTCCTTATCATAATTCAATTTTTTATTCAAATATTCATTAAGGCTGTTTCTTAGTGTTTTTCTTCTTTGATTGAATCCTGTGCGAACAATTTCCATAACATTTGAAAACTCATCCATATTAATAGATTTATTAAATTCCATCTCCAGTACTGTTGAAAATACTTTTGGTTGAGGATTAAAACATGTCGGAGGAACATCGAAAAGTAATTTGCATGAACCGGTAAGTTCCATTGCAATTGTTAATATTCCATAGTCTTTAGTTCTTGGCGATGCAGTTAACCTGTGAGCAACTTCTTTCTGAACCATCAGAACTACTTTGTTAATATATTTTGACTGGTGATAAAGCCAGAAGAATATTTCACTTGAAATTTTATATGGGATATTACCCGTAATTAAAAATTTATAGTCTCCTAACTTATAATCAGTTAAAATATCCTGTAAATTAATTTTCAGTATGTCTTTATTAAGCAAATAAAAATCAGGATAATCCTTTTGTGGAAATTTTTTGTTTAGTATTACAATCGCATCCCTGTCAATTTCAGTACCTATCAATCTGCACTTTTTTTCAAGTAGGAATTTAGTCAGCGAACCTCCGCCACAGCCTATTTCAATAATTAAGTCATTTGAATTTACGGGTAATGAACCGGCTATCTTCCTTGCAATGTTCTGGTCGGTTAAAAAATTCTGGCTAAACAGTTTTTTCGGTTTTAAATAATATTCCGACTGTTCATTCATATCGATTAAAACAATTCAATGAATGTCTTAGCTAAAATTTGCTGTGTTTCTTCGAGAGATTGCGAAACGACTTTAGTATCTGAAATTACAGGCATAAAGCTTGTATCTCCGTTCCATCTCGGCACTATATGGAAATGCAAATGTCCGGGAATACCTGCTCCTGCGACTCTTCCCTGGTTCATTCCGATATTAAAACCGTGGGGTTTACTTATATGTTCCATCACTTTTATTGATTTCTTGATTGTTTTGATTAGTGCAAACACAACATCGTCTTCAAGTTCTTCGAGGTTGGATATATGTTTGTTCGGAGCAACCATAATATGACCACCATTGTAAGGAAATTTGTTTAAAATTACAAAACATTTATCCTCTTTAGAGACAATAAGCATTTCTTTTTCCTGACCTTCTGCATGCAAAGCTTCGCAGAAAATACATTTATCAGGTGATTCACCGTCTTTTTTTTCATCTTTGAATGACTGTATATACTTCGAACGCCATGGTGACCATAAAATATCCATTTAAACCTCTTTTTCGGAAAACATTTTAATTAATAATACAATTTAATTCAGACTTTTTACTATTTAAAATTTCTTTAAGAAAATTAAATAAAAAACGCTTGCTTTAATTAAGCAAGCGTTATAAAATATAATTCAGAATAAATATTCACATATTCAATATTCGGATTACAATGCCCATCTCACATCGACACCCATTTGAATTGCATGCACCCACCAATCTTCATTTGTAGTGACTCTTGTTATTCCATAATTATAATATACAGCTGGTACAATATACATTTGTGTTCCGGTAATTATTTCATACTGGATACCAAATTTAAGACCTAATCTTAAACCACTTGGTTCCTTAATTTCACCATCCTGTATAATAATCGTTCTGTCATTATCAGTATATTGATAATCCGGATCTCTAACAAATTGTACATTCAAAGGTTTTATCAATTTATAAGTTTGATATATTTTCTTTGTTATAGGAAAATCAAAAGTTAAGCCTCCTGTTATTCCAATTGGAACCTTAGGAATAGGATTGAGTTTATAACAAATTTCAGCGGTTAATAAATTATATGTAACTTCTGCTTCATGCTTTGTAGAAGAAGTAATCCACATATATGCAGAATCAGGTGGGGGTGGGGCTTTAACAAGAGTTCTATAATCATCCTGTCCTCTTTCCATATATGCAGGGAAAGTGTTGAAAAGCACTCTTGCAATAATAGATGATTGCGAAGCTTTGACATCACCAAGCAAATACTCAAGAGAAATTCCGGCATAAAAACCGTTAGAACCGCCTTTCTCGAATGGCTGGCAAAGTTTTGTGGGGTCATCAAAAGTAAGCAGGTCAACAGTATGTATAGTTTTATTATATCCGAGAACCGGACCTATATATATTGGCCTTGCTTTTTCTTTAGGACGGAGAGGGTCATCCAAATCCCCCTGTGAATATGATTTTATCGATAGGAGTATTAAAAATACGATAATAGTACCTGTGAGTAAACGAACCTTCATAGTTTACACCTCAATAACAATATTTTATAAACATTATTTTTTTCGTCATTACTGAATTTTTTATTGTAAGGAAATAAATCCCATTTGTAAACAGACTAAATTCAAATATACGGGAATGTATTCCTTTTTTCAAAAATAAATTTTCCGATTCAAAACATTTTTTTCCTAATTCATCGAAAACTGTAAAATTTATCCAATCTTCTTTTCCCATTACAAAGTCTAATTGGATGTCATCGGTTACAGGGTCCGGCATTATTCGGACATCATGCAAAGACTCTTCTGATATTACAATATTCTTTAAAGGAAACAAACAAGCATTTGTTAACTTCACTTCGAATTCAGTAGTATCAGGTTCGAAACATGGCTCTCCCGTTGCAACTGCATCCACTTTATATTTTAATTCTTCACCTAAAAGAACGAGTAAATCCAACCTGATTGACCATGTGCAAGGAATGTCAATCAATATTTTTTCACTGCTGATGATTCTGATTTTTTCAGCATCTTGCACAACATTTGCATTGTATTTACTAACCCCGTTTGAGTTGAATATCAAAATATCAAAATTTTTCCTAATTAAAAATAAATTTTTTTGCTTTATTGTTATTTCTGATATAAAATCTATAGGAATTTCTGTCGGTTTTGTTATAAAACCTCTCAGTTCTAAATTTAAAGTATCATTTGGTGTGATCTCTAAGTTGCTACAATCCTGAATGGTTATGGAATTAATTTTCGGCTTGACGGTTATCTCTTTTTCAATTGTGATACTATCATTAAAAACTGATGAAATTTTCAGCTTGCCCTGAATATTTTTTGTCGTCAGAATATATAACGGGAAATTAACAGTTGATTCAGGTGCAATCGTAACCGGCATTGAATTATTTTGAAGAAAGTCTGCTTCTATATTTTCTGTTGTTAACGATAACGATTGGAGAATTAAATCAACATTTCCTCTGTTTGAAATAACAATGTTATCAGTATCCCTGATGCAGGGATAAACACTCAAATTAATATTTGCATTTAAAACAGGAATCAGGGTATCAAGCCTAACTGAATTTCCGCTGATTCTCAAATATGCTTGATCTCTCATGTAAGCAGGTGCTGCATCATGTATAACCTCAACAATCATTTCATGGTGTCCTGTCCTCGATGGTTTGAATTTTATTGGTAAGCTGAATATTGAATCAGCAGCCAATGGATTAATTGAAAGGTTTCTAAACAGAGAATAATCTAATTCAAAAGATGAGCTGTCACCTGAAAAATATCTTGCAGAATCTATAGTTAATTTTTCATTTCCGTAAGATTTAATTACTGCCGCTATTGTGTCCCTTGTTTCAAAAATCTTTGTAGTGTCGAAGTCAACATCAATAGTTGAAATTATGGGGACGGTGCCTTTACCTGTCATCTCTAAAGTAACCGGTTCGTGTAATTTCCAGTCAACAATCAACTCGGCTTTGGAATAATAGGATAATGTATCTTCCGGGTAAAAACTATTGAGTATTAACATTGTATCTCCCGGTTCAAGATTTTTATCTATTGAAAATACGGATGTAGAATCAAATGAAATAAATGAATTCTGCGATTTTGAAAATTTCAAATTACACTTATATGTACCGTTATTAGTTAAATAAAATGCAGTATCGTTTTTTGTTTGGATTCTCCTTTTTCCCCAGTCGATCATTATTGATTTTACCTGTGGAGCTGCTCCTGTACCTGTAACTTGTAGTGAGTTCCCGATATTCCTTTGATTTGCTCCGGATTGTATAGTCCTATATGAAAATAGCGAATCGGGTGTAAAGCAGACATTGATTTTCAATGAATCTAAAGGCTCTATGGTTTTTGGAAAAAATGATAAAGTATCAAATATGAATACATTTGAAAATTCAATTGCTGTCAGCGAATCGATTGTTACAGGAATATTGCCTTTATTAATCAGGTAAACTTCAGCACAAACTGTATCGCCTATCCTTACTGTCCCGAAATCATATCCCAGAGCCTGTAAATTAGGTACTTCCGATAAACCGTGAATAGGAATATATTTGAATCTGCCACATTCGAATGATACTAAAATATTATCATTCAAAGCTGAGATATTAGTATCAGGTTTGAAGCAAATATCTAATATTAAAGTATCACCGGGTGGAATATAATATGGGGTTGAAAAATTTGAATTAATACTAATTCTTTTATCTGTCAGACCATTTATTGAATCAATTCTTACCGTATCTAATGAATTATTAATAATTGGAACTGAAATACAAGCGGAATCATTTACTGTTACAACTCCAAAATCAACATTATTGGGTATTGATAAATCCAAACCTGTATAGAAATATTTATATTCAAATTTATTATTATTTTTATCATAAATTTCGAGTACGAACTGGCCTGAAGAAGTAGGGTCGAATGGTTGGGCAGTGAAAGTAACAGTTTTGGAAGTATCGGTATAAGGGTCAATCTGCCATCGGTAATTAAATGTTGAATCCTTGTCCACATATAAAAAACTGATACCGGAATTAATCGAATCGATTGATTCGTTAACAACACCTGTTAGATTTCCACAATTATCGTTAACTGATAATGTTGGTGGCATTGTATCATTTTTAAATGGATTATTTAATGACGAACCAAGAGTCATCCCGTAAGAATCAGCAAGTCCAGTACCGTAAAGCACACCCGAAAACTTCCCGTTCCGGCAGGAAATTTCATGTACACCGTCATAAAGTTGTATTATAGCCCAATTATATTGAGTTCCAGGAATATTTTGCACCTGAATCATTGGATATGTGTCTTTTACATAGGCTCCGTCGAGAACGAGGGTCGAAATTGCCTGTTGTTCACAAATAATATAAATGTAATGTGCATCAAATTGTGTAGGATTGGACGGCGTATTACCGACTGTTTGGAATATTATTCTCTTAACGAATTGTTCAACAGGTGGAAGTATAACCAAACAAGGGTCATAACTCCTGTCCGGGTCGTATCCGAAATCATGCCTCATAAACTGCCCGATTTGAACAGGTTTGTTTGAATGCCAGGCTGTAGGAACAAATGCATCCCAGATGCTTGCCGACGCACCGGGTACATCGAGAACAACAGTATGATTGCCGTAAGGATTATTGTATGTTATAAAAGTATTATCATAAATGGCAGTTAATTTGAATAAATCACCATTTTCATTAGTACCGAATGGTACAGATACAAATTCCTTGCCCCATGCACTTGTTGGCATCAGCATCTCACATAAATGGTCTTTATCATTGGATGGCCAGTCATTCTGGGGAATAGCAGTTCTAACATGACCTGATAATACACCGATTGGTTTATCGCTTCTGACAATTGTACCTGTCAAATCTGCATACCCTCTGCCGGCTAAATAAGATTGGACAAGATAACAATCACCCTTATTAAGTGTCAAGCTGTACTTTGTGTTTATTTGTTTTCCTCCTCTAGTGATTGCTTTAGGCTGGAATTCAACTGTTGTATTGTCAAAAGCAGCCATAATCATAAACTCACTCGAACGGGGTTTTATGTATGATGAATCAAGGTCATTCGGGTCATACTGTGTTTTATACTGGTCATTTGGCATTGAAATAATTACATATTCTTTGCCCCAATAATTCACAGGGATTGCAGCATAGCTGTCACTTGTTGTATACTGACTGTTAAATGCATAGATTGTAATAGGTACATCTGAAATTATTTCGATAGATTTTTTTAAACTTAATTCCGAATACCTGTTTTCTAATTCCGAAGGTATGTCGAGATGAAAAACCTCTTTTGGTTTGATTTTGTATAATCCTTCTGTTTGCCCGGGAATTCTTACTTTTATTTCTGCAGTCATTGATGTGGTTATGAATATCTGTAAAGTAAGCCCCCTTGTATTTATCTCTATCTCATTTTCCATAAAGCCAATAAAAAAGTGGGTACCTTCATAAGAAGAGCGTTCTTCTGCATTTGCAGACAAACATACAAATAGAAGTAAGACTACAATATATTTCAGATATAATTTCACCCACCCCCTGTTAAATAATCTTTTCAATATATTAAAACGTATAAACTTAATTGATTATTTGATAAATTCAAAATAAAATTAGAAAATACTTATTCAATTAGAAATGACAGTTAGTCTTATGATTTTAAATATTGTTCTGAAGATTTCATACTAAGAAGTAGATTTAGATTAATTAAAAAGATTTTCTTTTATTAATCATAATTTCGGAATTTTCCTTTTCTGAGGTTTATTGTCTGACCAACGGAAACCGGGAAGAAAAATTTTTTGAGGGTCAGCTTCGAACATAATCAATGGGAAGTACTCTCCCTGTATACCTCCGAGCCATAGGATTGAATATACTTTACCCAAATCAAAGTCAATTATTATTGAGTCCGAACTATTTCTTGCAGCACCTTCATCAGATTCATTGCCACTCGAAAAGTATAAGCTTTTCGCATTGCCATAAGAAGTTATTTTCCTGATTGTGTCGGTTTCTATATTTATATTTATATCATCTCCGATAATCTGATTTATTCTTTCAATAAATAAAGAATCATCTCTCGAGGCAGCCAATGCATTTCCAAATGCCTTTATGGATTTTAATTTCTTATCTGCTATAGATACGGAAATTGAATCTGCATGAAGTTGTGTAGAATCATACCATACAATTGGTTTACCTGTAAGATTTATTATATCTTCCTTTTTGAAATAAATTGAATAATTGGCAATTGCAGCAGAATTCCCTTTATTCATTTCTACATTATTTGTAAAAACATATTTATCATTAATAATGTCCCGGAATGCTTCCATTGTGTCTGAAGCAATACTTAAAGTATCGTATTCATATTTTACAATCTCACCACTGTCTTTTAAAAAAGGTTGAGACTGATTATATGTCGATGATATATAAACAGTCTTGACAGTATCAATCTGGTAAAGAACAGGCTTCCCGTATGATTTTGTGTATCTTTCTTTAGCTAAATTTATTACTGTGTCTCCTGTAAGAATAACATTAGAAAATTTTCCTCTTACAATTACATCGCCATAAGCAAAACTGTTCCTGTTGTTCTTGTCGAAAGTAACTTTCCTCGCAGTTATAGTTGCCGAATCATCATCTACGATTACATCTTGTTCGAAATCAGCAATTTCGGTTTTTCTCGAATATTTCCCGTATTTAGCTTTCAATGTAGATTTTCCATCCAACATCGTAACATTTTTTTCAAAATCGGCAATTAAAGTTTCAGTGGAATATTTTCCAAAATCAGCTTTCAACGTAATTTCTTTATCTATTAGCTCCACTCCATTGTTTGCAACGGCAATTCTTGAATTTCCATTATAGTTTATATGAGGTGCTTTCAATGTCATATCATTTTGTGTAATTACAACATTCCCGGTCAGGTCGGCAATATTCAAATCCAAATAATGGATTGCTTTATCGCTTTTGACTGTTACGTTTCCTTGTGTGAGTACAACATTCCCATTAAATATCCTTACTGAACCGCCATTTATTGTGTCACCAACCATTTCATTTGCATTCTTTAATTGAATAGGAGGTCCCTTTTGCCCTGTTTCCTGGCAAATCAGAATTATTGGAATTAATATTAATAAAATTCCTACTAATATATTTATTCTTTTTTCTTTCAATTCCTAATTTCCAAATTAATTATTCAGTTATTTTATCTAAAATTGATTTATATATATTAAAATTTTCATAATCAAAGCATACAAAAATAACCTTTTCAATCGAATCATCTTTTCTCAAAAATTCTAATACTGTAGAAACAGCTATTTCTGCCGCAGGTTTCTTGGGATAACCGAAAATACCTGTGCTGATATTTGGAAATGCAATTGATTTTATTTTATTTTCAACTCCAAGCCTGAGACTGTTTTTATATGCATTCCCAAGTAATTCGGATTCTTTGCTCATACCATCTTTATATACAGGACCGACAGTATGTATAACATATTTTGAAAGCAGATTGCAACCACCTGTTATAACAGCTTCACCTGTTCTGCAATTTCCGCTTTTCATCACAATTTTAATGCATTCTTCTTTCAGTTTTGGACCTGCAGCCCTGTGAATAGCTCCATCGACACCGCCTCCTCCCATCAGCGATGAATTCGCTGCATTAACTATTGCATCAACCTTTAGCTTAGTAATATCGCCTTGTATTACTTCTATTCTTAATTCATTCAAATTCAACCCCTATATTATTAAGTCAATAGTCTTTAGTCGTCAGTCGTTAGCAAAGATGGATTATTTAAAATTAATCAATATTGTTTATTTAATTATTTTAGTGACCTTATTAATCCATTAATTATTTTAATTAGTTCTGTGCATTTATTTATAAACTCTTCAGCTTGTTCTAATTTAATATAATTTTATTGCTTTGACAAGTAGAGCATTGATTTAACCTCACCACATGAACCTTTTGCAATAAATAGAAATCTTGAAAAGTCTGCATCCGTATTTCTCTCAAAACCTTCTGCAATATTGTTAGATATTGAAACAACTGCCCTTAATATTTGGTCTTTGAAACTATAATCTCTTATATTAGCAAAAGCACTATAAAGTTTAATAGCTAATTCCTGAGATTTCTGCCAGGCAATTAAATCTTCAAAACTTTTTATTTTCATATCATAATAAACCAAATATTAACTAATAAATAATTTTAATTTAGAGACAGACTTTTTTTACCAATCTATATTCATCTAACAACTATCTTCTTTCGACTATCGACTATCGACTACCGACTATCGACTTATTTCTTCCCTTCATCAAAAACAATTCCCTTTTGTCCTTTTAATAATAAGATACCCTCATTAATTCTAGGGTCAGTATAGGTATCATTTCCGTTTCCCAAATCAAGAAGTATACCTAAGGAACCTGCTTTTCTTGTGGGTTGTTGTCTGCCACCACCCTGGCTGTATGTAGTGTCATTTTTATTCATGATATACATGTCATTTCCCTGTTTATCGAAAAGATAAGCAAATGCAACAGTAAGAGCCGAACCCTGGCTGCTTCCGAATCCCCTGTAAGTATCATCACCTTCGAGGTCTTCGAGACAGCCGGCTGACCAGTCATGTGCATTACCTTGTTCCAAACCTGCATAGGCATCGTACATATCGTTCCCTTCATCATCCAGTAATGCACCAAAACTAAGATGAATCCCGCTACCCTGTGAGTATTGACCGGCGGTATATCTGTCACATCCATTCCTGTCATGAAGAATTCCAAGAGAATACCAATAACTTCCACCTTGTGAAAAAAAGTCTGCATTATATACATCATGACCGTTATAATCAGTCAGGATTCCTATTCCACCTTCGGCACCTAAACCAAACGACCAGGGACGCATACCGAATCCGAATCCTTGAGACATCGAAAGATGTGCTCTTTTGGGGTCCCGGCTGTCGGGTACCTTCCATCCTGCTTTATAAGAATCATTCCCTGTAAAATCCATTAATACCCCAATTCCTTTTATATAGCCGAATCCTTGGGAATATAAATCCGCAATATAATTGTCGTTACCTGATGCATCGAATAAAAGTCCTATACCCAGACAAGCTGCACCTTGTGAACACCAGTGAGATGAGTATAAATCATCTCCTTCGAAATCGACTAATATTCCGCCACCAAGCAATCCGGCT
>JACRLY010000057.1:0-1770 GCA_016219595.1 Ignavibacteriota bacterium
CTTTATTAATTGTAATATTATTTGCCAGGTGTATTTGAGAACCGGCTTCTGACAATTTCATTTTTATAAAAGCAATCATTGGGTTATCAATAAATCTCACATATAGAAATGCACCGATAATACCTCCGATGAATGAGCCGAAAACTCCATAGAGAAAACCGAAACCAAGATATGTTGCTTTCTTGTCTTGTGGAGCAATGATCCCGAGATAGGACAAAAATTTTGGATGTGCAGTCATCTCACCAATCGAAAAAATGATAATACCTGTTATGAATATCCAGATATTCGAGCTTATAGCAAGTATTCCCATACCGAGTGTAGCCATTGCTATTCCGGTTATTATGGTCGGGAGGGCTTTAGCTTTTTTCACAAGCATAGAAACAAGTAGCTGAAGTAAAATAATTGTTAGAGCATTTATGACTGTGACATGCTCTACGTCGAAATGCCATTTCAATCCAGTGATTCCATTGACAAAATTATTCAATGGAGATGCATCAACAAATGCTTCGACATACCATAGAACACTGTCGAACATCTGGAAATATAATATCCAGAACCAGGAATAAATGAAAATGAAAAGAATGAAACGCCAATCTCTGAATACCATCCAGATTTTATTTGCTATGTCGAAAATCACCTTTCCTAATGGGTCCTTTTCTTTCTTAATATCTTTTACAGGCTCTTTGTAAATGAAAATAGTCGGTATAAGCATAGCCCCGGTAAATAAAGCCGATGCGATTATTACATATGACCAGTTTATTGATTTTAGCCATGGGACAAGAAACATAGGAAACAGGAAAGCACCAAGATTGATAGACCAGTAAAAAATACCGAAGCCCAAAGTGTTGGTTCTTTCATCTGTAACTCGTGCAATGGTTCCGGAAATAACCGGCTTGAATGTACCGGCACCGAATCCCATAATAATAAGTGAAACGAACACCGCAAAATATTCAGTAGTCTGGCTTGTAAGGAAATAACCTAATCCGAGCAGTGAGAAAGCAACCATCAGGGTTTTGCGGTAGCCAAGCCGGTCAGCAATTGCACCTGATAGTATTGGCAGAAAATAAAGAAGGGGTTGTATAGTGCCTTTGATTACTCCAACACCTTCCTTTGAAAATCCAAGCTGACTTGTAAGGTAAATCGACAGTACACTCATCATTCCATAGTAAGCCCCTCTTTCGAAGAACTCAAACATTATCGAAATCCAGTAAATCAAAGGGAAGTCCCTTATACCTGCTTTTTTTGTTATTTCCTGATTCATACTTATAAAAATAATTGAAAGAAAATTTGATTAGGTAACAATATATAAAAATTAAATTAAAATTTAACCTGAATTTAATTTAAGGAAATTTTATATAAATTTTTAAGATTAAATTATTCTCTTAAAGCATTTGATAAGTACAAGTGAGGATTATATAAATTAATAAATCATTTAAATAATTTTAAATGATAGAATTATATCACAAATTCAATCCGTTCTCAATAGTATTTCTTACTGAATTCATCAATTCTTTTTCTTCGTTCCTGTCGACCTTATGTGCAGTAGATACAGGTTTCCCGATAATCAGTTTAACATGCCCATGTGTAAAATCGAATGATTTTGTCGGGAGAATTTTATTTGTACCTATTATTGAAATCGGTATAATGTTTTTCCCGGAACGTGATGCAAGTAAAAATGCACCGCGTTTGAAAGAACCAAGAGTTCCGTCTTTTGACCGTGTACCTTCAGGAAAAATGGCTACAGAAATATCTTTCTGTACCGATTGAATT
>JACRLY010000057.1:1796-55315 GCA_016219595.1 Ignavibacteriota bacterium
ATAGAATCACGGGGGTCGCTTCTGTTTACAGGTATGAAAGGCGAACTTTTCAGAGCCCATCCCAGGAAAGGTATCTTTTCAAGCTCCCTTTTATAAATAATTCTAATATCATCAGGAATATACCCCAGCAGGACAGGAATATCGAAAAGACTGGAATGATTAGAAACATAAATATAAGTTTCATTGTTTTGTATGTTTTCTACGCCTTTTAATTGAACTTTAACATTGCATATATTCAATAAGATGTTCCCCCATCGGCGTGCATTCCCATAAAACACATCCTTTCTGCCGCTGAATTTAATTGCAAGAATTACCTTTATTGCATAATAAGCAGTAACTGTAAAAATTGCAGTCAGTAGATATAATAGCTTTAACTTTTTTCCTAATCTTGTAATGTATCTCCACATTCTACAAAATTAACTTTTACAAACCATATTGCATAGTTCAAGAATGCTATTATCTGCAATTTTATAAAATCGCTGAAGCCCTGAAGGTCTGCAAGATACAACCCCGTTTCTCTGCAAAATCTTCAATTGCTTTGATACGTTTGCCTGAAGTAATCCCGTTTTTTCAATAATCTCAGTAACACATTTTTCGCCGGGAAATAATGCTCTGAGTATTTTCAATCTCGACGGTTCAGACATAGCCTTGAATCTGATAGCCATATCTTTGATTTCAACATCAGTAAAATTGTACTTCTTTTCCATGGTGCCCCTTGATAATAATAAACAATTTTTTCATATAAATACGATTTAAGACAATTCTTGTCCTAATTTCTCATAATGAATAAACTAACCCGAACATTAATTTAAAAAAAAATTTAAAAATTAACACTACTAAATTTTTCATTTTCAAAAAAATTATAAAATTTTCATAAATTCTTAATATTGTTTAGTATTACTATATGTTCAAATGCTCAGATAACTTTGGGTTATGTGGAGAACTATGGGGAAAACAAAACTTTTGTGTTGAAAATATGTTAATAAAACATTTATAACAATTTGAATATAAAATTTCAGATGAACAAAAAATATTTTTTTAATATAGATAAAATTATAAGTTTGTAGTGTAGTAAGAAAATGAAAAAAATAATTCATATCAAATTAAATTTTTTTATAACAGTTAACCGGAGGATTTATGAAGTTTAAATTATTTGTTGTTCTAATTATAGCCGTGATAGCACTTGCTATACCAACAAAGAGTACGTATGCTCAGTACAACAATGCAATATCTGCTAACCCTATTGGATTGGCATTTGGATTATTCAATGCAACCTACGAAACCAGGGTTTCTGCAAATAATTCATTTACTGTGTCAGGATACTATTGGAAATTGCTTGACTGGACTGCATTTGGATTTGGAGGTTCTTATCGCTGGTATTTAAAATTATTGACAGATAACAAAAAGCCGCTTGAAGGATTGAGTGCAGGTCCGGCTATTGCTTTAGGATTCTGGAAATGGGATGGACCATACGGTTCACTTGTTTATGACGGCGGTACTTCTATTGCAATCGGTGGTGAAGTTGCCTATAAATGGGTATTTGACGGATTTGTAGTTGAGCCTATTATTAACATTATGTTCAATGTTGCAAGTTTAAGCGGACTTACATACCAGCCCTTCGGAGCAGGTGTAAATCTTGGATATGCCTGGCAATAATCCTTTTAAGAATTAAATAAAAATTAAAAAAGCCGTGATTATTATTTTCACGGCTTTTTTTATTAAAAATCATTTCCTGATTCAATTTGCTGTATAATTGCTTTAGCATCTGTTTCATAAATACTCGGAACATAAATTTTAACTATTGCCAAATCACCGATAGTAAGCTGTCTAGTCGAATCTACCTGGGATAAAATATGAACAGGAATATCAGCACTTTCGAGATTTGCTTTAAACATTTCGGCATCAATCAATCTGTTTCCTCCGACTGAAGAATTTCCTTTGTGCTGTTATCATGAACAAAGGCAACTATCCTCAATTTATCTATTCTCCAACCCTTTGAATCTGAGATTATATACTTGCAATTCTTTTTGATAACTGTCCCTGCTTTTATCTCGTTTGCAGAAAGAGGCTCACCCCAGGTACTGTTCATTGTTGCTCTGAAAACATGGTTGTGTACATAGTCTTCGATGTCTTGCGGTGTTTTCCTGTAATCTATCTGGTATTGGACTATGCTGTCTTCAAGAATACAAGCGACAAAATTATGGCTTGGCAATCCATTCTTCAGATAAGTAAGCACAGCATCAACTGATATTTCTTTTCTGCTTAAACTATAATAAGCTTTTATTTCCAATTTCAAATCAGGTTCAGTGTTTAAAAGAGATAATACCGCAGCATCCCATTTTGAAGGAGTTATTACATATGAGTCGTCATATTTGATTCTATTTACCATACCGTTTGGATTTCCAATATCGCTAATACCAAAAGCAACATCCCAATCATTACCTTCAGGGGTTCTGAAATCATAAGGATGAGATGTAGTCGGTTCGGCAAAATATCCTGCATGAACAGATAAAAGTATAATTCGTCCGGGGTATCTCAACTCAATCTCATGGGCAATTTCTGCTGCAGAAGGACAATTACCGCATTTGAAACCGGTATAATCTTCCAGCAGGATGTTCCTTGCATTTTTGGATGTATCTATGTTTTGATTTTGAGATTGCCTGTAATCTCCTGTGATTTCATCACAACACGATAATGAAAAAATAAGTGAAATTGATAACAATACATAGTATATAATTTTCATTTTTTTCCTAATCAAAAAGTTGACGAAACACTTAAAAAGAATCCGTTAGATGCAGGTACAGGTCTGCACACTCCACCTACGCATAATAATCCGCCACGCTGTCTTCCGTAGCCAAACTGCACCCTTGTTGCTTCATAGATAAATGCGAATGAACCGTTCAAATAGTGTATTTTTCTTCCTGTGTCATTGTTACCGTAATTATATTCATCGAATACGGTGAAATACCAGGATGGTGCGATAGTATATTCAGCAAGGAACATCATCCAGTTGCCGTTAGTATTATCAGGTACTTTGATAACTGAATCCTGTTTTGCCCAGATATGCTGAAGTTCAAATTTAACAGAATTGGTTTTTGATATCAAGTAAGTAAGTTCAGCAATTGCAATTGTAGCATTGACTTTCCCATATTTACCCGAACCTTCATTTTCCATTACATCTTTATTATAAACGAGATTTATGAACGTAAATATTGATTTGAAATCCTTAGTCCATTTTCTTGATATTTCTAGATTCATATCCCTGAAATAGAGGATATTACCGAATTTGAAAAAAGAAGATTTATAAGTATTCACATGCCCATCAGCAGAATCAACATTGAGTGGTGTTTTATCCATTGAATTTATTTGTGAATAATTTAAAGCCAAGGTTGTTCCATAATCTCCGCCGATAATAGTCTTTTTCGGAATTGTATAAGTTAATTCAGCCTGAAAACCTATTTCACCATTTAACTGAGTAGCTGATGGATATAAAGTAGCAAGCCGGTATATATGTTGTTTAGTCAAAGGCGGAATAAAATTCAGATTCAGATTATTCCCAAGGGCATCCCTGTCGCTTCGGAAATCCATATTGTCGATGGTATGGAAATTAATGGAAGCACCAAAGCCCGATGGGTAGTAAGAAGCAGTCAACATCAATGCTTTTCCAGGATTAAAGTTGAATTTATTTACCGCATCAGGATCATTACACTTGTAAGCATATTCTCCTTCTACCATAAAATCATCAGTATTGAGTGAAAGTTTACCTGACCAGGCAAGAACATTTTCAGGAAGATTATAGAATGATTCCTGGTCCGGTTGATATTTGCTAATCAGACTTCCCTCAAGGGTTGATTGAAAAGGGAGTAAATCAGGAAAAACTGTATTCACTTCCATTCTGCCGCTTCCACCCCTGACAATTCCTATACCACTTGTCCAAAATGAACGCTGGTTGCCGATTAACCCAGTGAACTCGATTCCATCCTTAGGTCTGAACTTTATGCGTACTCCGTCTACTGCATTATCAAATCCAAGCAATCTTTCTTCATATGCTCTGAAAATCAATCCACTTCCAAACTGCTCATAAAAATTTCCGGCAGTAACATCAATCATTTCTGATTTAAATTCTCCGAACCGGTAAGCAATGCCGCTTCCTTTATAGCGGGGGTCTATGCCGAGGATAGGATTAAGATAAGATTCATATCTCATACCCATCGAAAAGTTACCGGAAGAATAATTAAGATAGAGATAACTATTTGACAAGATTTTTTCCTTTACATCCTGGGCTCCGATAATTGTATCTTTTTGGTATAATTGAGCATCAAGCTGAAAATTACCTGATAATTTACCCGGCTCAATTAACGGTTGAGCTAAATTCACTGAATATGATAGTAAAGAAAAAAATATTATTACAAATGTTTTCATATAAAACCGGATTTAAAAAATTATTGAATAAGAGTTTAATAAGATCGAAGTACTAAGTCAATAATTACTTATCTTCATCTTCCTTTGTTTCTGTGATCAGCCTATAGACTTCTTTTTGCAAACCATCTTTGTCATCGTTTAGCTGAATATAGGTTGTAAAATCATTTATAGCATCCTGTTTCCTGTTCATGATTTTATTGACGACTGCCCTCCCATAGAAAGCAACTCCGTTTTTTGGATTTAATTCGATTGCTTTATTATAATCAACAAGAGCAGATTCGAAATTTTTCTGCTGGTAATAAGCAATAGCACGAGCATAATAGTAGTCAGATTCCTTAGGTGCATGAGTAATTGCCGATGAAAAATTTGCAATAGCATTTGTCAAATCACCGGTTTTATAATATATCAAGCCTTTGCCATAGTAAGCCTGGTGATAAGTTCCGTTTAATTCGATAGCCTTAGAAAAATCACTTATGGCTTCGTTATTCTGTTCTAAGTAAGTATAAGCAAGTCCCCTTCCGTAATAAGTAGGAGCGTAACCTTTAAATTTTTCAATCGCAAGAGTATAATTAGTAATTGCTGTTTTGTAATCTTTGTTTATAATTGCATTGTATGCCGCTTGTACATAACCTTCATCCTTCTTTTGAGAATACGATAAAGGGTTAAATAAGAACATTACAATTAAAACCAATAATAATAATTTAATTTTCATAATAATTCCTGTTCATATTTATTTATATTTCATTCTTTTCAAAAAAATCACTGTAAATTAAAAAAATTTTAAACATTAATGAAAAAATTAATTCCAATAGTGTTTTATTTCATTACTTTTCTTAGTATATTAAAAGGTTATTATATTATGTCAATCTAAACAAAATATATGAAAAATTTTTTACTGGTAATAATATTATTATTAACTATATATTCATCTACTTTTGCAGTTGATTATTTTTGGATTGGAGGTTCAGGCAACTGGTCGGAAATAAGTCATTGGGCAACTGTATCAGGGGGAACAACAACGCATTTAGTTGTACCCACACAGGATGATGACGTTTATTTCGATGCAAATTCATTCAGTCAAAATGGCAGTATAATCAGAATCAATTCTTCTGCTGTCTGCAAATCGATGAACTGGACAGGAGCAAGATTTAATCCTACTCTTGCAGGGGATTTTAACAATCTAAGAATTTACGGTTCTTTAACTCTTATTACAGCAATGAATCTAACATTTGCCGGTCAAATCTATTTTGAATCTTTAAGCTTTGGAAATACGATTAAAACAGCAGGTAAACAACTTAAATACAATGTAACATTTAATGGAGCTGGGGGTGGATGGACATTGCAGGACGGGCTTGACGTTACCGGTAATATTACTCTTATCAATGGTAATTTTTATACGAATAACCAGCGGGTTACATGTTCACGATTTGTATCGAATAATACAAATCCGAGAATACTTAATTTAAGCTCTTCGATAATTACATTGACTGGTAATGGAAACAATCCTGAGTGGAATATCAAAGAGGCTTTTTTAAATTTTAATGCAGGCTCTTCGAAATTGATTTTTACCGGTTCGTCAACAAATATTTTACCCGGTAATGGTTTAATTTATAATTTTATGACATTCGAAGATTCAAGTTCGACGCATACTCTTAATGATTCATCATCGTATAAAAGAGTTGAGTTTAAAGGGAACGGAATAATATTAAAAAATAATTATTTTGATACGCTGGTATTTTCCCCCGGTAAAGTATATGAGCTTGATTCAAGCAAGGTGCAAATAATTGGAAGCGCTCTGAAAGCCACAGGAAATTGCACAGGTTCGATAACCATACGTTCTAGAATACCCGGTTTTCATACAAATTTTGCAAAAACTTCAGGTGCTGTCGATGTGGAATATGTTACATTGAAGGATTGTCAGACTCAGGGATTGGCAATTTTCACAGCACGTAATTCTGTTGACCTTGGCAATAATACCGGCTGGTTTATTTTCAGAGCATCTACGCTTAATTTGTACTGGATTGGCGGCACCGGGAATTGGACTGACCCAGCTCATTGGTCCCGTTCAAGTGGAGGTGCAGGTGGGGCATGTATCCCTACTGCTTACGATAATGTTTTTTTTGATTCCAATTCGTTTTCTTCCGATTCTCAGGTTGTATCAATAAATACGATTAATGCATCATGTAATAATATGAGATGGACCGGTGTGGCATTCAATCCCATTATGGACGGACCTAATACAAACAGCATTAGTATTTACGGTTCATTGGAATTAAGTTCGGCTATGATATTAAGGTTTTCCGGATTAATATATTTTGAATCACAGACTACTGGAAATACAATTTTATCGGGGGGGCGGCATTTTATTGATAATGTAATTTTTAATGGAGCAGGAGGGGAATGGACCTTGCTCGACTCCATTTATTGTGAATCGAGCATAATTTTAAATAACGGAACATTTATTACAAATAATAAGGCAGTAACTTGTGAAAGATTTATATCCGATGGTAATAAATTCAGGAACCTTTATCTCGGCTCTTCTGTCATATTGCTCATAGGAAGCGGCAAAAATGCACAATGGAATATTACCGATACAAAATTGACGTTTGATTGTGGAACTTCACTGATTAGATTCATTGGTAAAGATGTAAGTATGTTTCTTTGGGAACGGGATAATTTTTGATAATAATTCTTATAATGACCTGGTTTTTTCTCCCGGGAAAAGTTACATTCTCTATAGTAATTCTGTTCAGACAATTAATAATAACTTTACAGCACCGGGTACATGTTCTGCACCAATTTCAATTAGAAGTACAACTCCTGATTCTCAGGCGACATTTCAGAAAGATAACGGAACTATAACTGTTACTTATGTAACTTTAAAAGATATTCATGCAACAGGTACAACAACTTTTATTGCAAATAATTCTGTTGATATGGGTAATAATACAGGCTGGACAATAAATTCAATAAACCCAAGGAATTTTTACTGGGTTGGTGGTTCAGGTAATTGGAGTGACGGCACACACTGGTCTTTAACAAGCGGTGGAATTGGCGGAGCCTGCACACCAACAGCTATTGACAATGTTTTTTTTGATGCGAATTCATTTAAAATGCTGGGGCAGATTGTTAATCTTGATTCCCGTAATGCTGCTTGCAATAATATTGATTGGACAGGTTCCTTATTCCAACCGACCTTTACTGGGGATAGTGTTGATTTCAGGATTCTTGGTTCACTCACTTTTATTCCTGATATGAAAGTAACCTATAATGGACAATATATATTTGAGTCGAAGAACTTGAATCAAAAAATAACGACCGGCAGAATAGCTCTAGCAAACAATATCATTTTTAATGGAGTTGGAGGAAGTTGGTATATTCAGGATGGAATCGAAACTTCCGGTAAAATATTTCTTTATCATGGCATTTTAAATACAAACAGTACACCTGTTAATGCTTCGCACCTGGTATCGGATGAAGATAATAACAGGGCATTAGTGCTCGGAAATTCAACTGTAACATTAACGGGAAGCGGTACAAATCCGGAATGGTACCTGCTCGATAGAAATCTATTTTTCAATTCGGGTAAATCCAGCATTGTTTTTACAGGGTCCGACATAGCTATGGTTGCTGGAAAAGGAATGAAATATAATGATATTGAATTTACAAATGAAACAACCAATGTACAGGTTTATGATTCAGCATCATATAGTAAATTAATTTTCAGGGGAAATGGAAGAATTTATAACAGCAGCCGATTCGATACTTTGACTTTTTCACCGGGGAAAGCATACATTTTAAATAGCGGGAGCACACAATATATCGGTAAGCAGTTTAATATAAGAGGTAATAATTGCTTTCCGATTGTACTACGTGCATCAAGTTCGGGACAACAGGCTTTTGTTTACCAGAATTCAGGAATTGTTTCAGGTGATTTTATCGAGATGTCAGATAACCAGGCAACGGGTGGAGCAATATTTTATGCAGGAAAGTTCAGCAAAAATATCAGCAATAATTCAAACTGGTATTTCAATAATTCTCCGGGGTATATTTACGGCTTAGGTCCTGACCTTGACATTTGCCCGGGTGAAATAATAAAAACAAATAATTTCAACGGTGCAATATCTTATCTCTGGCAGGATGGGAGTACCGATTCAATCTATTCAATTACAAAACCGGGAACTTATTGGGTGGTAGCATCATATGCAAATAATTGCTCCTATACCGATACAATTGTTGTTTCGATGAAGCCGACTCCTGTAGTTGATGCAGGAAGAGATACAGTATTTTGCCAGGGGGATATTGTTTCGGTAAGAATGAATGGAACTGCAACAGGGGGAATAACACCATATCAATCCATTCGCTGGTCGCCTTCGACCGGATTAAGCAATCCCACTTCATGGCAGCCATTAGCCACTCCGTCAGTTACTACTACCTATGAACTTGCTGTTACAGGAGCTAACGGATGTGTCGGTCGTGATACTATGACAATATCAATTAATCCGAATGTTGTACTTGAATTTCAAAATGTTACAGACACTCTTGGATTTAAACCGGTGTGTATTTCGGGAACATCAGATACAATGCTTACAATACATAATGCATCACAAGGCGAGACAACAATAATAGCTGATATTAATCCAATTACACTTTTCTCGCTTGATAGTAATCCCATGCCAATTAAATTTGCTCCTGATGAAACAAAAAATATAAGGGTGAGAAGTTTTGGAAACGGCACAGAAGGTAATTATAGCGGGATTCTTACTTTCACTGATGTTTGCAATAATGTAAAATCAATAAATTTGAATTCAAATATTATAGAACCTTCTATGTTATTCAACGACACACTTGATTTTGGTATTGTGTGTATAAATCAATCCTCAAGTAGTAGTTTCAGTTTTACAAATACATCTGCAAGAGAGACATCATTCACAGGTAAGATTGACAGTGTTTCCTTGTTTTCTTTAATGGATTATTCATTAACAAATCAATTCAAAAGCGCTGAATCGAGATACGTACCGGTATTTTTTAAAGGTTCCTCTGTAGAGGGGATGACTATTGATTCATTAATTATTATAGATACATGTGGTAACTCAAAAATATTATTATTAAAGGCTAATGTATTTATACCGAAGATAAGTGCTAATGATACTTTGAATTTTGGTGATGTATGTATTAATGGACAGAAATCAAAATCATTCAATGTAAAAAATAATTCTATTTTACCTACAAGTTTCGTAGCTAATAATTATTCGGGATTATTTTCCGTTCAGGGTAATGTATTTAATTCTTCCTTTTCAGTTAATGAAACAAGAACATCAGATTTGTTGTTTAATGGTTCTCCCACACCCGGGACATTGCAGGATTCATTGCAGTTAATTGATACATGCGGTGGAATAAAAAATATCGTACTGCTTGCTAGAGTTGTTGTACCACAATTCGTTTCTGACAGTACGACATTATTAATTGATTCCGTGGATAACGGAACGACAGCAACGAGAAGAGTTGTCCTGAGAAATAATGGAAGTTCACCAGTTCATATTGACAGTATATCGAATCCACCTTCTTTATTCGGAATATCATCAGTGAGTCCTCAATTGCCTGCAGATTTGCAGCCCGGTGATTCGTTAGTATTTACATTATCGTTTTTTGCCGATGATGATTTAATACATGTTTTCAATCTCGTTGTTTTTGCGTCCGAGCCTTGTCAGTTAGACAAAACGATTATAGTTACGGCTAAAGGTAATCCTGCAACTGCAGTAGCTTACCTTGAAATTCCGATTGACAGTTCTTATGTGGGTACTCCTGTTACTATTCCAATAATTTTAAAATCGTCGACCGGATTAATTGAAAGCGGTATTACAGGTTATACTTTAATAATCAGTTCAGACAGGACAGTACTTAAACCGCAGGGGAGCACCCCACAAGGAATATTTGTAAACAACAGGAGAAAAATACAATTAAGCGGAACATTAAAGGATACTGTTGGGACACTTGAATTGCTAAATTTCATGCCTGCATTGGGTGAATTGGAGTGCAGTCCTGTTGAAATTGATACTATAATCTGGACCGGAGGTTTATGCCGTTCTTATATAACAAACGGACAGTTTTGCATAGCAGGATTGTGCCGTGAAGGAGGAACGAGGTTATTTTCACCCGGGAAAATTTCATTACTTGATGCCAGACCTAATCCAGCAGATGATAACATAACATTCGAGTTTGAAATAATCGAGGAGGCTCCAACATCATTTGTGATATCGGACATATTTGGCAGAATAAATGAGATATTGTTCGAATCTACTCCTATTGCGGGAATATATAAGCTTGATTATTCGACTTCACAACTCGAAAGTGGTGTTTATATGTATATGCTGAAGACACCTACTGTTTTAAAAACTAAATTTTTTAGTATTGTAAGATAATCTCAAAGGAATAAAAATGGTGCTTGTAGAATTTTCAATGTTCCCCACCGATAAAGGGGAAAGCGTCAGTCCTTATGTTTCGCAGGTGATTGATTTGATTGACAAAAGCGGAATTACTTATCAGCTAACTCCAATGGGTACAATTCTCGAAGGAAGCTGGGATGATGTGTTTGGTGTGATTACTTCCTGTTTCAAAATATTGGAGCCACAGTGCAACAGGATATATTCTTCAATTAAAGTTGATTTCCGCAAAGGTGAAAAGTCGAGAATGAAATCGAAAATTGACAAAATTGAAAGTCTGTTACAGAGGAATTTAAAAAACGTAATTGTTGACCCTATATGAACAAAATTCTTGTAATGTCCATAGGGAATGATATCATGGGAGATGACGGAGCGGCTTTCGAAGCCGCAAAGTTAATCCAAAAGAGATTTCCTGATGAAGTAGATTATGAAAATGTATATGGCGGTGGAATGGAAATCCTAGATTATCTCGAAGGCAAGGAAAAGGTTTTAATACTCGATACAATATCAGAAGGGAACAAACCTGCCGGAAGCATCACTGAGATTGAGAGAGAAGATTTTCCGGTTATTCTGACCTCATCCCCTCATTACATAGGTTTGCCTGAAGTGCTTCGTCTTGCAGAAATGTTTGAAATTGAATTTCCTGCGGTCGTAAAAATATTAGCTATACATACTGAGCTACAGTATGAAGTAACTGAGGACTTAAGTGAGCCAATCAAATCGGCATTACCCGAATATGCAGAACGTGCGATTCAGATAATTGAGGAGTGGATGCATTAAAATGAATTTAATTAATCAGCTAAGATTAATACTTACAAACCAAAAATAATTATACTCACCCCGCATAACAGGATTGCGAATCCTGAAAGGGCATGAATATGCCTTTCTAATTTAGGCATTGGAATAAGATTTATTCCTTTCATTCCGATGAACGTCATAGTGAGCATAGTTGCGATTGTTACAATTCCGAATAAAGCAGTTACGACAGCAACTGCAAAATAATTCTGCTTAGCAGCAGGATACATCAGTAGTGGAATTAATGGTTCGCAGGGACCGAACGCAAAAATTATAAAAAGCATCCAGGGTGTAATGTTCTTTTTTTCTGAAGTATGAATATGGAGATGTTCTTCTTCGTGGGTGTGCTCGTGTTCATGACTATTCCCATCGGGATGAAAATGAATGTGAGAATGATGTTTATTACGGATTGCTTTTTTGATTCCCCAGAGCATATAGAGCAATCCGAAACCAATCAGTAACCACCCGGCAATTTCTCCACGGCTCGATTCGAATGATTCAATCGAAGAAATTGTAATCCCAAGGGCAATACCGATAAGCCCAATAATGACAGAGGAAAGAATATGACCTAATCCACACAGTGACACAATACCAATCACTTTCAAATTTGTCCAGTTCCTTGCCTTCGCAATAGCTATGAATGGAATATAATGGTCAGGTCCTACAATAGTGTGTATAAAACCCAGCGTTACAGCAGTTGAAATTAAAATAACAAGCTCAGACATTTCTTCAATTAACATTTCATAATTAATAATTCACAATTAAATTTCTTTTTAAATTTCAAATGAAAGATAAATTGTTCGTTCTAATATTTTATCTTAAATTTATACTCAAAATAAATTAGTAATTAGTAATTGGTAATTAGTAATTAACAAATTCTCGGTAATTGTTCTCCTGAGAGCATATCAACAACTCTGGTTGTACCAACTAGGGTTTTCATAATTACCATTCCCGGATTATCCTCGACAACTTTTCCTATTATTGAAGAATCTTTTCCATAAGGATGATTTATCATTGCCTGTAAAACTTTATCGGAATCTTCAGGTGCAACAAAGACCAGAACCTTACCTTCATTAGCAACGTATAACGGGTCAAAGCCCAAAATTTCACAAGCAGATTTTACATTATCTTTCACAGGAATTTTATCTTCTTCAATTTCAATTCCCATATTTGATGACATTGCTATTTCATTCAGTACGCTTGCAACTCCTCCTCGTGTAGCATCTCTCATTGTATGAACATTCTTTGAAACCATTAGTATTTCCTGAACCAATCCATTCAATGGACAGCAATCGCTTACAATTTTAGATTCAAATTCAAATCCCTCGCGTTTTGATATAATTGAAATTCCATGTTCGGCAATACATCCGTTGATTATTATAACATCACCCGGTTTACAATTTAATGGTGATATATTAACTTCTTTTTCAATAATTCCAATTCCAGAAGTATTGATAAATATTTTATCGCCTTTTCCTTTTTCTACGACTTTGGTATCGCCTGTAACAATCTTCACTCGGGCATTATCTGCAGCTTTCTTCATTGAAAGAGTGATTTTCCAAAGTTCTTCAATCGGAAATCCTTCTTCGATAATAAAAGCGGATGAAATGAATAAAGGTTTTGCTCCACACATCGCTAAATCATTTAAAGTACCATTAACCGAGAGTGAGCCTATGTCTCCACCAGGAAAAAAAATCGGATTTATGACATAAGAATCTGTAGTAAATGCTAATTTAATCCCATCAATTTCAATCACAGCACCATCATGCTGAAGATCTAAAACTGAATTATCAAAAACCTTAACAAATAAATCTATTATTAATTGTTGAGTTAGTGTTCCTCCTCCTCCGTGAGCCATTACTATTTGCTTGTAATTGCTTATTGGAAGCGGGCAGTTCTGCCCCGCATTATTTTTATTTTCAATATCCATTTTATTAATTCACAATTAATTTTATATTCTTTGCGACCTTAGCGTTTACTTTGCTACTTTGTGTGAAAAAATGGATTCTGAACCAAGTTCAGAATTACAATCATTCACACTATTCTCAAACGATTCACATTTTGCATTTTATATTGCAATTATCAATTCTTCTGTACCTAAAGTATGCCGCACATGCTCCTTCTGAAGAGACCATCGGTGCCCCCAATGGATGCTCAGGAATACATTCTTTACCGAATGAAATGCATTGAGAAGGTTTCTTCAGTCCCTGCAGGATTTCACCGGCAATGCAGACTCCATTTACTTTAGTCAATTTATTTTCAAATACAAAATTTAGGAGAGCATCATATTTTGAATATTCATCTCTCAACTTTAATCCGCTGTCTTTAATTGTTCCGATGCCTCTCCACTCCCTGTCTTCTTTAACGAATACCTTATTAATTATTTTCTGTGCTTTTATATTTCCCTCTTTTAAAACAGTTCTCGAGTATTGATTCTCAACATTACATTTGTTTTCTTCAATTAGTTTAATGAGAATAAATATTGCATTCATAATATCAAGAGGCTCAAAACCCATCGCAACAATCGGAATATGATATTTACCCGATAGTATTTCGTATTCATTCAGTCCCATTACAGTGCAAACATGTCCCGCAGCTAATAGGCCGTCTAACCTTATATTATTATTCGATAAAAGAAATTCAATTGCAGGAGGAACAAGCATGTGAGAGCATAGAATAAAATAATTATCCAATCCTAACCTTTCAGCCTGGAGAACAGCTCTTGCGTTTGCAGGTGCTGTGGTTTCAAATCCGACAGCAAAGAATACAATTAGCTTTTCAGGATTATCTACTGCAATTTTTACAGAATCGAGAGGAGAATAAACCATTCGGACATCTGCTCCATTTGCCCTGGCTGAAAGTAAATCCTTTTCAGTACCAGGAACACGCAGCATATCTCCGAAAGAAACGAGAATGACATCCTGCTTCATTGAAAGTTCGATTGCCCTGTCAATATATTCAACCGGAGTAACACATACAGGGCATCCCGGACCGTGAATCAGATTGATATTAGAAGGAATGAATTCTTCGAGTTTATATTTTAATATAGTATGAGTCTGACCTCCGCAGATTTCCATAATTGAGATTTGTTTTGTTGAAATAGAATGTATTTTTTCAGATACTATCCCAATTAAATTTTTATCCCTATATTCGTCAATGAATTTCATAAATATTTTTATAATATATAATATTTGTATCCCTTAAATGAATCAATAGACCCTTCGACTTCGCTCAGGGTGACAAAGTAAATGGATTTAAATTAAATTCAGAATGACCATCATTTAATCATTTTCTATTTCCCTTATCCTTTTTCTCATTTCCATTTTACGATTTTCTCATCCCTAATTCCCTATCTAATTCAGAATTCATCATTCAGAATTCAACATTTCATTAATAAGAGTAATGTTTTTTATTGCTTCTTCCTCGTCTAATACATTCAAAGCAAAACCTACGTGAACAATTACATAATCACCGATATTGGCTTCAGGTACTAAATCCAGGCATACATCTTTAACAATGCCGCTGAAATCAACCTTGCCCATTTTCAAATCTTCATTTGAATCATCAATAGTTACTATTTTTCCGGGTATTGCCAAGCACATAAATTAATTCACTTTCTCTATCAGGTATTATAACCTCATGAAATTTTCAATTTTCAATTTTTCAATTTTCAATAAATTTTAAATAATTAATTCTCAAATACAACAAATCCTATTTTTCTAATAATTATGAAATAGATTGAAAACCCAATAAATCCCACTTTGAGAAAGGGTGGCTTAATGGATTCCAAAATAAATTCAGAATGACATTTACTCAAACTATTTCCCATATCCAAATTCCTATTTCCTAATTCCAATTTTGCATTTTACATTGTAATTATCAATTATCAATTCAGAAGCAGCTATCTGCCCTAAAGAAATACCTCCGTCATTTGCAGGCACACGCTGATGCCAATAAACCTTAAAATTATTTTGTTCCAATTTTTCAATCACACCATTTAGCAAATAAGTATTTTGGAAACAGCCCCCGCTCAAAACAATTTTCTCCTCATTAAGTAATTTTGCTAACTCGAGGATTATCTCAATCAATGTATTGTGGAATTTAGCTGAGATTATTGAGTTTTTAACTCCTGAATTTACATCCATAAGTAATTCCTCAATAATTGTCTGCCAATCTATCCTGAAAATGGAATCATTATAAATATAATAATTATAAGCTCTGGTTTCATTTGCTGAAGCGGTGAATTCAAGATTCATAGCCGCTTGTCCTTCGAAATTTATTTTTTGATTGATATTCAATATTGATGCAACAGCATCGAATAATCTTCCGACACTCGATGTCAAAGGGCAATTTGTCCTATTGCTCAACATTTTTTCCAGAACATTTATTTCTTCAAAACTAAAATTATTTTGAATTACGGAATAATTAAAAGCAGAACCACCATACATGTCATATAAGAGTCCAAGTGCAGAACGGCGTGGCTCCCTGATTGCAATTTCACCACCGGGTAAAGGAAATTGTCTGAATGTTCCTATATGTTCACAACGAACATCATCAATTCTGAAAAATTCTCCGCCCCAGATTGTTTTATCGATTCCATAACCGGTACCGTCCCAGGAAATACCAAGACAGCAACCTTTAACCTGATTTTCCGCTTTGCAGGAAGCAATATGAGCAATATGGTGTTGAATACTTTTCGATTTGATATTGATATTTTCAGCAAATTTTGTAGAATAATAATCAGGATGCAGATCTTTCACAATTAGCTCCGGTTCTACTTTATATAGAATTCTGAAATCATCAATGACATTTGCAAAAGCTTTGGTTGCTTCTTGAGTCTCCAAATCGCCGATATGCTGACTGAGAAAAACATTTTTTCCGATTTTCAATGCAATTGAATTTTTCAATTGTCCGCCGACTGCAAATATTATTTTATTGCTATCTGATTCAAGTTCTATTGGTAAAGGTGCATAACCCCTTGCTCTTCTTAGCATCATCACTTTTCCTTTGACAACACGGACAACAGAATCATCAATCTGCCTTTTGACCGGGCGGTTGTGAACGAGAAAATAATCAGCAATGTTTTTCAAACGGTTGAGTGCTTCCAATTCATCTATACAGATGGGTTCTTCAGAAATGTTGGCACTGGTAGCTATAATCGGGTTCTTCAGCTCTTTCATTAATAAATGGTGAAGTGGCGAATAAGGCAGCATTACACCAAGTTCGGGATTGCCGGGTGCACAAAAATCAGAAACTGATTTAACTGGAACACTTTTCCTTTTTAGAAGAACAATAGGTGACTCGGGTGCTCGCAAAAGAGTTTCTTCTATTTGATTTACGTAACATACCTCTTTGATTGATTCCAAAGTAGGAAACATCAAAGCAAACGGTTTGTCAATGCGGTGTTTTCTCTCTCTCAAATTTATAACAGCTTCATCACCACGAGCATCACAAACAAGATGGAATCCTCCGATTCCCTTGACAGCAGCTATTTTACCCTCCTTGACCAATTCAACCAATTTATGAATTGCATTATGATGGGATTCAATAACATTTCCGTTACCATCCCACATTTCGACATGAGGACCACATACAGGACAGGCAATTGGCTGTGCGTGGTATCTCCTGTCATTAGGATTATCATATTCCTTTTGGCAGTCGGGGCACATTTTAAAGGTCTTCATAGTGGTGTTTTTCCTGTCGTAAGGAATAGCTTCAACAATTGAAAATCTCGGACCGCAGTTTGTACAATTGATGAAAGGGTATATGTATCGTCTGTCTGCCGGGTCATTCATCTCTCTTATGCAGGCATCACATATTGCAATATCTGGTAGAATAAATGCGGAAGTCTCGGGAGTTTCTTCGCTTTCTAGTATATTGAAAGAAGTATATCCATTTTTTTCAAAGAATGAAAATTCAAAACCTGTGATTTTTGATAAAGCAGGTTTTTTTTCACGAATCTGAATTATAAAATTATCAAGAATTTTCTTTTCGCCTTCTGCTTCAATTAATACACCTATTGAATTGTTTTTGATATAGCCATTTAGTTTCATCTCATTTGCGAGACGAAAGATGAAAGGACGGAATCCGACACCCTGGACTGCTCCCCTGATTGATATGACGGTTCTCGAAATCATTTGCTAAAACCGGCTTAGTAGATAATTACACCATTCATCGATACCTTCCCGGGTGGAACATGAAACTTCGAATATTTTCAATGAAGGATTTATTGAATGTGCATTATTAATTATTGTATCAATGTTGCATTTTAAATAAGGAAGTAAATCGATTTTATTAATAAGCAAAACTCGGGAATTATGGAAAATGGCAGGATACTTCAAAGGCTTATCATCTCCTTCTGTCGTACTGATTATTACAACTTTCATATCTTCTCCTAAATCATAAGCAGCTGGACAAACAAGATTACCTACATTTTCGATGAAAAGTAGATTAATATCAATATTAACTAGTTTCTGATAAGCATCCCTCACTAACATTGCATCTAAATGGCAGGAGCCGTTTGTAACAATTTGAACAACCGGAACTCCAAGAGCATCTATTCGCTGGGCATCGAGGTTCGTCTGAACATCTCCTTCGATAACAGCTATTTTCATTTTATGTTTCAGAACATTAATGGTTTGTTCTATTAAACTTGTCTTACCCGAGCCGGGGGAACTGACAAGATTCATTGTAAACATTCCATTGAATCTGAATTTCTCACGATTGATATTAGCGATTTCGTCATTCTTTTCAAGGATTTTTCTTTCAACAGTTATTAGGCTCATATTTATTCCTTTTCATCGTTAAATTCGATTTCGGTTACTTTCATTTCAATACCAGATAGAATCTCAACATCAGCACTTTCACATTTGCTGCAGAAAAAAAACGGCTCTTCAAGTTGTGTTCTTTTACCGCAATTCTTACATCCTATCATCAGGGGAATTTTATTTATAATCAACTCTACTCCCTTCAGTTCTGAATTACAGGTTAAAACTTCGAATCCGAAACTCAGAGCTTCGGGCAAAATATTGCTGAATTCCCCGATATCAACTTTTACCGTTTTGACAGTATTTCCGTTTTCACTCGGTAAATATTCATTAACAATATCAATTATTTCCTGCGCTATTGAAACTTCATGCATTATACGATATAATTTTTAATTAGCAACACTTTTTATACAAAAATTATGTAAAATAACAAAAATTTGATAATTTGTTTTTTTTTAAAATTAGTTTCTTAAAATTTTATGAAATATTTAAGATTACAACACTCGTTTTTCCAACTGATGTACATTTTAATTATTTTCTCAGGTATTCAAAGTTAAAAAAAGTGAAGGTGAATTATGGATAAGTTAGTTTTTAATAACAGGGAATATCAACTTGACCATTTCGGATTCCTTGCTAATGTCAATGATTGGGATGAAAATTTTGCCGAAGGAATGGCACACGATTTAGAAATTTCAAATGGATTAACTGACAACCACAAAAAAGTATTGAACTATATCAGGGATATATTCAAAAGAGATAACACATGTCCGACTGTTTATGATACCATGGAGCATTTTAATTTTAACATAGGAGAATTTCGCAGTCTTTTTCCTATGGGTTACCAGAGAGGTGCCTGCAGGCTGGCAGGAATAAGTTATGACAAGGGTTATTTAACTTTGCATTCACTTAAAAAAGCTGAACCCGAAGCCATTCCTGTTGAATCCAAATCATACAGAGTGAATGCAAAGGGATTCCTTGTTGACTGGACTGAATGGGATAAGGAATTTGCCCTGAACACCGCAGACGAATTAAAAATGCCTGACCTTCTCACTGATAAACATTGGGAAATTATAAATTACCTGCGTCAATTTTATAGCAAAGAGAAAACTGTTCCAAACATTTATCAGTTATGTGATGATTGCGGTATCACACTTGATGAACTTAAATCGCTTTTCCCCGATGGCTACCATAGGGGGGCAGTCAAAATAGCAGGACTCAGGATTAAATGAAATAAATCAGTGAATAACTAATAATGAATAGTGAATAAATTTTTAAAGAACATTCTAATTTATTCATTATTCAATTATTATCCGCGTACACCATTAATGTAGTCGCGGAGGTACTTGTTTTCGTATTGAATAATCTTGCTTTGCGCCTTAACGACATCGCCGATAGAAACAAGACCGACAAGCTTATGATTCTCAACAACCGGTACATGCCGGATGAACTCACTTGTCATTACCATTTCAATATAATCTATGTCGTCATTTGGTTCGGCAATAATTGTCTGCTTAGACATAACATTTTTTATAATAAGATTCTGAAAATTATCAGGATATTTTACGCATAATTCGAGAATATCCCTTTCCGTAATAATTCCGGTCAAATCACCGCTTATATTCAATATTACTAACGAGCCGATATGATTTCTATGCATCATATCTATTGCAACCCTGACTGTACGGTCCTCTCCAATGCTGTATACATGAGGACCTTTTGATTTTAAAATTTCACTGACTTTCATAACATTCCCACTCCTTTCAATGAATAATTAATAATGAATTGCGAACAACACAATAAATATCATAAAATTCTCTTCAATAATTAATTAGTCATTAGTAATTAGTAATTAATTTTAATCCCCTGAGTAAATAATATTTCAATGAACAATCCCAATATTTCATTTTTTTAAATTCATGTAGGGACAGAGCATTGTTCTGTCCTTACATTATTATTATCGTTTAATTTCCTCAATTAAATTCCTGTCCTTATCATATATATTAATTTTCAAAGGCATTGTACCCGGCAAAGAGTGTGTAGCACAGCCGTGACAGGGGTCATAAGCCCTGAAAGCCATTTCAATCATATTCAGCAAACCGTCATTAACATTAAAATTATGAATAAGAGATTTTGCACTCTTTTCGACACTCATTGCAATTCGTGCTGAATTGTTTTGGGTAGCTACAATCAAATTAGCTTTTTGGATTAATCCATTATCATCTGTTTCATAATGATGAATTAATGTGCCTCGTGGCGCTTCAACAACACCGATACCCACAGTCGGCTTATTGACAGGAATAATCCTTATATCTTTGCTTGTTATTTCCGGCATTGATAAAATTTCTACCATTCTCTCTCCTGCATAAACCATTTCTATTACTCTCGCCCAATGGTTTGCAAGTGTATGATGAACAGGCTTTCCGCCTAATATTGAAAACATTTCATCATAAGCAACCTGTGCCTGGGGTGTAGCCATTCCGTCAGCAGCGTTCAGCCGTGCAAGAGGAGCAACTGAATAAATACTCGTATCTCTTCCGTCAACGAACCCTTTCCAGCCAAGTGGTTTCAGGTAATTGAATTTAATGTAACTCCAGGGTTCAACATGTTCGGCAATGTAATCAGTGTAATCCTGTACCTTGAATTTTTTCCACTCTGCACCGATAGTATCAACTACACGGATTTGACCGTCATAAAAATTCACTCTGTTGTTTTCATCAACCAATCCCATATAATAAGTCTGATGAGTATAAGCATCAGAAGTAATCAACTTCACGTACTCTTCGTTTTTTAAGACAATATCTTTAAAGACTTGTAATGTGAATAAAGCGAAATCCAGACCATCTTTTGCAATTTTCTGAAATCTTGCTAATTCTTCAGGAGCTAATCCCTTTGCAACTCCACCGGGCAAGCCGAAAACGGGATGGATAACTTTTCCTCCAAGATAAGTTATCAGCTCTCTCAATTCACGCCGCATAGAAATTACTTTCTTTCCGATATCAATTCCGACTTTCTGAATTACACCGACAACGTTACGTAGTTCCTTGGGAGCATCAGGACCGACAATGAAATCCGGTCCACCCAGAACATAAACATGCAAAGCGTGGTCTTCGAGAAAGAAAATATTGTAAATGAGTTCTCTCAATAACATTGCAGTCAATGTCGGTTCAACTTTATATAAATCATCTAATGCTTTTGTGGAAGCCATATGGTGTGCAGTAGGGCAGACACCGCAAATACGGCTCGTGATTTGAGGCATATCTTCTGCAGGCCTTCCCCTGCTGAACACCTCAAAACCCCTTAGCTCAGGCACCTGGAAATACGCCTTAGAAACATCTCCTTTATCATTGAGAAAGATGTCAATTTTTCCATGCCCCTCGAGACGTGTAATCGGGTCAATAAGAATTCTTCTCTTATTCATGTAAGTGTCGTCAGCTTTTTTCATAGCTTCGTTGAACTTTTCTTTTGCTTTCGCTTCCATTGGCTTACCCATCTAAAATAATTTTCAATTTCTAATTTTTCATTTTCAATAAATTTTTTAAAACATAAAAATCAATATCATAAAAAGATAAATCCCTACATGATAATATTGGTAGTGATTATTTATCTCTTACTGATATTTAATCGCAATGCGATAAATTAATTTGTGCATCAAAGAACAATTCAGAATTTTAATTATTAATTATCAATTTTTAATTGTTAATTAGTTAAATGTTAACCTTCTTTCTTAATATCGAACCTGCCAGAGAATACCTGTAAAATGTTCCGACAGGGTCCGGTATTCCTTTGAGAGTATTATCAATATCCTTTTCGGTTTTTGCCTCTACATTAGAAGCAATCGAGGATAATATTTTCGCTCCCTGGTCTTTAACTCTCGAAGTTGCACCATAGCAACCGGTGCACGGCATATTCCCGCTGACACACAAAGCACCGCATCCGCTTCTTGTTGCCGGACCCATACAAACGAATCCCTGCGAGAGAATGCATTTATCAGGGTCTATATTATTGAGATTGGGACGCAGAAATTCTTTGAAAGCCAAATCCGTAGGCTTTGTATCTTTTCGCGGACATTCATCGCACAAGGCAATATCGGGAGCAAGCACTGTTCCCTTAGGAGGCAATTTTCCTGAAAGTAGTACTAACACTGCTTCCTTCAATAATTTCGAGGAAGGAGGGCATCCTGGTATATAATAATCTACATCGATTACCCTATCCAAAGGTCTCACAACATTCCATAATTCAGGTAAGTAAACTTCAGTTCCGTTATCCTTGTATTTTAGCAATGGTCTGACCTTATCTTCATTGTGAGTTGAAGGAGAATCTTCATACACCCATTTCAGAATTTCCTCTTTTTCAAATTCGTTAGCAAGGCCTGGTATTCCTCCATACTGTGCACAGGCACCATATGCAATTACAACCTTACTTTTCCTGCGAAGCAATTCTGCCATTTCCTGTTGTTCGGAACTTCTTATAGCACCGTTAATCAGTGAAACTACTATCTCGCCATCGGCGTATTTTTCGACATCCGATTTCTTGAAGTCCATACCCACGGGCCAGAAAATAATATCAACATTATCAACGACAAAGAGAATGTCTTCAGCGAGGTCAACTACCGATTCTTCGCATCCGCCGCATGCGGCACACCAGTAAAAAGCTAATTTAGGTTTATCAGGCATATACTTCCTCCTTCCCTGCAAATTCACTTTCTAAAACATGCATCTCATTAGCCCACTCTTTGTATTTGACTGGTAATCCGAGAGGACCCAGTGCCTTTATTTTTGCTACCATATCGTTTACTACAACTCTAACCTTATCGCCTTCAGAGGCAGATATCCATTCAAGCCGCAGACGGTCATTTTCTATTCCGAATGAACTTATGACTCTTTTCAGCATTTGGAATCTTCTGAGACATTTATAATTTCCTTCCTGTTAATGGCAATCACCGGGATGACAGCCTCCAATCAATACACCATCAGCACCTTTTGCGAATGCATCGAGTATGAACTGAGGGTCAACTCGGCCGGAACACATAACTCTTATTACCCTGATATTAGGAGCATGCTTGATTCTCGAGACTCCTGCAAGGTCTGCAGCAGTGTAAGTACACCAGTTGCAGAAGAAGGCAACTATTTTAGGCTGCCATTGCTTTGAGTCGGTTTGTCCTGTTTCTTTTGCTAACAGCATACTGCCTCCTCATAAATATTATAATTCAATATTCCGTCAATTTCACTATAAATTTCTTCATCTTCAAAAAGATTTTGTTTAATAGAACCGGATGGGCATGAAGCGACACAGGTTCCGCAACCCTTACATAATGCTTCGTTGATATTAGCTTTCTTCTTCTCTTCATTATATGAAATAGCAGAGTAAGGACAAAGCGGCACGCAGGATTTACATCCGGAACATTCTTCTTCGACAATGAATGCAGTGTTTGGCTCGAGTTCAATATATCCCAAATCAATCAATGCAAGTGCTTCAGCCGCAGCTGCCCCTGCCTGTGCGACCGTATCAGGTATGTCTTTCGGTCCCTGGCAGCATCCTGCGAGAAATATTCCGTCAGTGAATGTGTTAACAGGTGCCAGCTTCGGATGCCGTTCGATGAAAAATCCTTCAGTGGAGCATGTTATATTAAACAATCTTCTTACATCATTTGCATCATCCCTCGGCACTAAACCAGTTGATAATACCACCATATCCACGGGTACTTTTATAATTTCTCTAATCAAAGTATCTTCTGCTTTGACTACTAATCTTCTGTGTTCCTCATCAGACGTATCCGGATAAATATCTGCAACCCTCCCGCGAATGAATTTAACTCCTTCTTCTGCCATCCTTGTATAGAATTCATCCATCAATTTACCTGGAGTACGAATATCTATATAGAAATTATATATATCGGCGTGAGTGTGCTCCTTTAGCAAATGTGCCAGTTTCAGTGAATAAAGACAGCACACTCTCGAACACCAAAGGTTTGTGTTTTTATCCCTTGAACCCACGCAATGCACAATAGCAATTGACTTTGGAGTGCTGCCGTCCCTCATAATTACTTCACCTGAAGTCGGACCCGAAGCATTAATTAATCTTTCCACTTCGAGTGCGGTATAAACATTCGGATAAGTCCCGTAGCCGTAATAATAAACCTTGCTTGCATCGAATGGTTTGAAACCCGTTGCAACGATAATCGTTCCAACTTCTATTTCCTTATAAGTTGCTTGTTGATTTAAATCAACGGCTTTTCTTTCGCATGACTCAACACAAGTCTGTTTGCATTTACCGGTTTTAAACCATATACATGTTTCAGGGTCAATTACGACAAGCTGAGGAGTCGCCTGTGGGAATGGCATATAAACCGGCTTCCTCTTTGATAAACCCTGATTGAATTCATCGTGGAATCGCGGCTCTTTATATACACATGCCTCTATGCAATCGAGACAGCCGACACATAAATCATCGATAATATATCTTGGTTTCCTTTTAACTTTCACTTTGAAATTACCAACATACCCTTCGACTTTTTCCACTTCGGAGTAAGTCCACATTGTTATGTTCGGGTGATTCTTCACAGCCGACATCTTCGGAGTGAGAATACACGCCGCACAATCGAGAGTCGGAAATGTTTTATCGAACATTGCCATATGACCGCCGATTGTCGGAACTCTTTCAACAAGATACACTTTCTTTCCTGCATTTGCCAGGGTTAATGAAGCATGAATACCTGCAATTCCACCACCAACTACGAGTACATCGGGTTTGATTGGAACTGTCTTTTGTTCGAGCGGCTTGTGGAATACAACCCTACTAATCGCAGACCTAACCAAATCCATAGCTTTATCAGTCGAAGCTTCCGGGTCGAGATGAACCCATGCATTTTGTTCGCGGGTGTTGACCATCTGGAAATAGAATTGATTCAATCCCGCTTGTGATGTTGCATTACGGAATGTCCTCTCATGCAGGAAGGGGGAGCAAGCAGCTACAACAACCCTGTTTAGCTCCTGCTCTTTAATGTCCTTCTGAATCATCTCCTGACCCGGGTCGGAACACATGTATTTATAATGTTTCGATACTACAACATTAGGTAGTGTTGAAGCATAATCAACTACTTTCTGGACATCAACAGTTCCTGCGATGTTTGTACCGCAATGGCAGATGTAAAAGCCAATCCTGATTTTACCATTAGTTTTTGACATAGCTTATTCCTCCATTGCTTCTGAAACTAATTCCATAATATCTTTTACTACCATTTTCTTGTCGTAGCCGGCCACCTTGAGTGCGTCTTCAAATCGGGGAATTTCATAAGGACAGGCAACTGCAAGAACATCAGCTCCGGTGTCAATAGCTTCCCTTATTCTGCGGTCTGATAACCGTTCCATATTCTGTGATTTGAAATATGTGTCAAGCCACATACCTCCTCCGCCACCCCCACAGCATAATGTATTAATACGGTTGTGAACCATTTCAATAAGTTTAATTCCGGGAATGGATTTCAGTAATGCACGAGGCTCTTCGTAATATCCGTTGTGCCTTCCGAGACAGCAGGAATCATGATAGGTAACCGAATAACCGAGAGTCTTGTGTATCATTGGCTTTAGTTTATCTATATGTTCCATTATGAAAGGTACAATGTGTGTTATGCTTCCTTTGAATCCGTACATTTTATACCTGAAGTTAAATGCATCGAGTGCATGCGGGTCGGATGTTATAATCCTGTTAAATTTATATTTGCTGAAAATTGCCATGTTATAATCCACAAGTGCTTCGGCAAGACCGGATTCCCAGGATAGCAATCCGCATTCGCCGGCGCTTTTCTCTTCATTACCGAGGATTGCAAAATCAATCCCGAGAGCATTCAGGATTTTTGCTATAGCTCTGCAAGTGTCCTGTCCTCGCGGATGGAAAGCAGGATAGCTTTCGACAAACCACAAAACATCTACTGGTTCGGGATTCTGGCTGAGTATTCTTATCGGTACTGTAGTTGTTTGTACCCAATTTGCTCTCTTTCTGCCTGACTCTCCCATCGGATTGCCGTAGCGGTAATTGTTTTCGAGTGCCTTCTGTAATTCAGCAGGTACAACCGGAAGTTTAATAACAGTTTGTTCTTTAACTAACTGAAGAAGTACTTCTGTCAAATGAATTTCTCTCGGGCATTTCATCATACAAGCATAACAATTGACACATTTCAGCATGCTGTCGGTATCGAACGCTTTTTCAATCAATCCATGCTGAAGCAGTTTTATGATTCTTCTGGGAGGGTATTCCATATATTCACCATAAGGACAAGAACCGGAACATGTTCCGCATTGGATACATGTTTGAATCAATTTACCTTCCGGGGAATCATAAATAGTATCAAGAGATACACCTCTTATAGCATCAAGTTCTACAATCATAATTCTTTATCTCCTAATTTATTTCGATTTCATAAATCAATTTCAATTTTTCTTTATTCCATAGCATCAAATACCAATTCTGATATATCTTTAATTTCGAGTTTACCTTCATTGCCGGTTGTTTTTACTGCATCCTGAAACATTACAATATCCTTTGGACAGGCAACAATCATCATAGATACATCATTTAAAGCAACTGCTTCTCTCACCCTGCTTTCCGATGGTCTCTCTTTAACGGGAGTCTTGTCTTCCATCCAGATTCTTCCACCACCTGCACCGCAACAATAGCTATTTGCCTTGTTCCTCGGCATTTCGACAATATTTACCCCGATAGTTTTCAGTATCTTTCTTGGAGGTTCATAAACACCGTTATATCTTCCGAGATAGCAGGGGTCGTGATATGTTGCGCGTAAATTCAGCCGGTTATTAATTTTTATTTTCTTTTCATTTATCAGTTCTTCAATAACTTCAGTGTAATGCTGAATTATTATTTCATCTCCATTATTATTTATTTTATATTCATTTTTCAGTGTATTATATGTATGAGGGTCGGTAGTAATAATTTTCTTAAATTTTGATTTATTAATTGATTGTGTGTTTTTGTCTCTTAAAACTTCGAATAAACCTTCTTCACCTATTCTTCTCACATCATTGCCTGAGTTTTTTTCCGCTTCATATAAAATTCCGAAGTCCAAGCCTGCTTTTTGAAGGATATATGCGGTTTTTTGAGTAATAGTTTGTAATCTTGAATCAAATGCTGCATAATCACCGGTAAGCCAAAGATATTCTACCTCTTCCTTTCGTGCATCCTTTATTTTCGGTTCAATTGCAATAGTCCACTTCGGCCTGTTCCTATCAGATTGACCGAATGAATTTCCGTATCTCGTAATTTTCTGCAATACATCCTGCACTGTTTGCTCGACATCTCCCTGGTTAATCAGGAATCTTCTCATAGAAATAATGACAGGAATATGCTCATTTAATACCGGGCATTGCTGCATACAAGACATGCAGGTTGTGCATTGCCAGAGTTCTTCCTTTGTAATTTTATCACCAAATATTTCTGGTATACCATTACCTGTTTTTCTGAATCCTGTTTCGTACATCTGCTCTTTAATTTTATGGAGGATAACACGTGGTGCAAGTACAGCACCTGAGTTTAGAGCAGGACAAGCCCTGTCGCACCTGCCGCATTCTGCACATGAGAAACTATTCAACAAATCCTTCCAGGTTAATTCTGTCCATTTCGATGCTCCTGAGCCAATCTCTTCACTCTTTGAATTAATTGTTAAGTCTGCAGGTTGAGTATTGTTCCTGAATAATACATTGAATGGTGAAGCAAGTAAGTGCATATGTTTTGAATATGGAATATATGCTAAAAAGAATAATACAGCCATAATATGAATCCACCATAATACCTTAAAAGCTTCCAAAGCTGTTTCTTTTGAAACACCTGCAAAACCAGTAGCAATTAGATTGCCGATTGGACTCCAGGCTGATGCTTCAATTGTTCCTTTATAGCCTTGTCCCAGTAGTAGAGTTACCATTAAAATTGAAATTAGCGATAATATTATAACCGCATCGAATGATTGCTGCAAATGAGGAGGTGGAAAAAATATCCTTCTGATAACTGCAACGATTATTGATAAAATTACTAATACACCCATAATTTCAAGTGCTAATGCAATTATCCCGACTTCATCTGAGTAAGGTATCGGCAGAACAGGTATAAGTCCTCTAAGCAGGTTCCACCAGAAAGAACCTGCATAGAAGACAAAACCCCAAAAGAATAGAAAATGTGGTAAACCGATAGACCGTTCGCCGAATAATTTCTTCTGTCCTAATACATATAATATAAAGTTAAAAATTCGTTCTTTGAAATTATCAAATCTGTTTTCAGGTCTAGCCTTGTTAAGTATCTTAATTATTTTTGTAATTCGGCTTACAAAAAAGTACATTGCAATTGCAGTCATCACCCATAGAATATAAACTCCGGGGATACCAAAAATATTAACATCAACAGGATCCATAATAAATTTCAATTTTTTTTAATTATAAAATCCACAATATTTATTAATTATTAATTGTGAATTGTTAATTATGAATTAATTTCATCCTTTCTTAACTTTCAGTTTTTCAGTCAAAGCAGGTACAATTTCAAGCAAATCCCCGCAAACACCATAATGTGCAACATTGAAAATAGGTGCTGCCGGGTCCTTGTTAATTGCTACTATGCAATCTGAATCCTTCATGCCCTCAACGTGTTCAGGAGCACCGCTGATACCCAAAGCGAAGTAAAGTTTCGGTTTCACTATCATACCCGATTTGCCAACCTGCCTGCTTAATGGCAGCCAGCCCTGGTCAATTACTGGTCTTGAAGCAGAAATAGCACCACCAATTACACCAATCAGGTCTTCAGCCATTCCGAGATTATCTGCGTTTTCTAATCCACGGCCTACAGACACTAATATATTTTCCTTGGTAATATCCACATCCCCCGCTTCCGGTTCAATATACTTATTGAAATAATTTTTAACCTCAATTCCGGTCAAATCAATTTCTTCGATTGGGACAACTTTTGTAGCCTTACCTGCATCCGCGGGGAAAGAGCCCGGATTAACACTTAAAATTCCTTTTTTCCCATCCAGTTTTACATCTGATAGAATTTTTCCTCCGAAAAGCTGATTTGTTATAATAATCGAATCCCCATCAGTTCGGATATTCTTACAGAAATTATGGAATGGTAATTTTAATTTCGAGGAAAGTATCGGACCTATTCCGGCTGTTGTATTAGTTCCTCCTATAATAACAATTGAAATCCCTTTGCTTTCATAAATAGATTTGATAATATCTGCCATTGTGTCCGGACTTGCCATTTCGAGTTTTTCATCTTCCAGGACATAAACCTCATCTGCAATGCCTAACTCAGATAAATACTTATAAATATCTTTACCGATTAATAAAGCTTTAAGGGGAACACCGAGTGAATCAGCTAATTTCCTGCTTATGCCGAGCATTTCAAAAGTGATGTCGGCAATTGCATCCTTAAGATGCTCAACTAAAATCATTATGCCATTATTCATTTCGTCCTCCTTAAATGATCCCTTTGTCAGAAAAAATGCTTATTAATTTTTCGATTATCTCATCAGTCGAACCTTCGAGCATATCAGCTCTTCCTGTTGTTTCAGGTTCGAAGAGTTTTTCAATGGAAGTACCTGCAGGCAATCCGTCCGATGGTATTTCAACTTCCTCGATTGTGGCGGTTTTCATAATTGCCCGTATTTTAGCTATGGGTATATATCTTGGTGGATTTTCTGCCGCCTGGATTCCAAGCACAGCAGGCAAACCTGAAGAAAATTCACCACGTAATCCTCAGTTCGCCTTCTATATCATCAATAGCCTGTGAACCTGACATAATTATTGTCTGGTCATCAATAAGATTATTGTCTTTCAAGTATTTTACAAATATTTCGGCTATAGCCGGTGAATGAGTATCTTTCCAATCCCCTGTAATTTTTATGGCTTTATCGGCACCTTTGGCAAGCGCATTGAAAAGTGCATCATCGAGTTCGGGGGCATCGAGTGCTACAGTTGTAACTGTTCCACCGAATTTTTCTTTTAGTATTATCGCCTCCTCCACTGCGTTTTCATCGCACTCATTCAACTTCATCCTTATCCAGTCACTATCGAGAGTCTTACCATCATCTGAAATTTTTAATTCTTCAATTACATCAGGAACCATTTTCATAAAAACAATTAAATTCATAAGCTCCTCCTAATTAGAATATTTTTTTTATTTTCATTAAGTCTGTTTCAATTTCTCTTCAAAGAACAGGTCATTGAAATATATTTTTTTAATTTTATATAAAACACTATGCAATTTATTTTCCTGGCAATAATCAATTAAAAGAAATTGATTTTACTTCAGGAATTTTATCTACTACACTCTTAATAAACATTTCAAATTTATCGTTATCCATTGTCGGGCTCAATCCCTTTACGACAATAGAACGATTTCGTGCATCTGCATCAACATCGACCTCGACGCCACGGGTAATTGGTGATAAATATAGATTCAATTTTACTTTAGCTGACAGGTACAAATTTTTTAAAGCATTAATCGAATCATTTGTTGAATTGAATTCCGGCTGCTGTAATACAGTTGTGATTAAATTTGTAGCCGTATGTATTTTCATCGAATCGAGGTTAATAACTAAATCGTAAAATTTGGGGTCTTCGATGTTTACACCATATAAAAATTCAGACCAATGCCTTCTTCTTTCATCGATGAGTTTGACATAATTACTGGCTTGTTCGTAATTCATCTTGTTTTTTTCTCTTTGTGAAGATATTCTTTTTTCTATCGGCTGAATTACCCTTGTTCTAAGTACAAACGGAACTCCGGTAAGAAGATATTGGCCCAAATGCCCTTCGTAAATACAACTCCCTTGTATAACTAATTCAAGTAATGCTACCTGGAAACTTAAAAGATAATGTTTCCTGCGGTAATATTGTCTTTCTAAAACACTTGGCGCTCTGTCGATAAATGATATGTCACAAAAACCGGTTTCAATAATCGAATATTTATCTGCTTCTTCGAAAACGTCTTCACGCTTTATAATTGGTACATCAATCTCGCGGGCTAAATGTTCAGCAACCTTTTTCGCCCCGTCTAATGAACCTCGGGAAATAGTGATAATCTGCATTTTGGACTCCTGATATATATTGTAAATTTTTTCTCAATTTCAATTGAAAAATTCAATACCGTATCATATCGAGTATATTTCATATTCATGGTTGATAAACTAATCATGAATAATAACAAATTTTATTTCACCGGAGTTGATAATTAGTAATAAGGAAAGTTAATGGCCGGCTTTCTTATAATATTAACAGTTCGTAAATCCAGTATCAGATTATCTTTTAACATCACAATTTCTAAAAATGACTTTCAATGAATATTAATTATCAACTTCAAACCATGTTAAATATAAAAATAATTTTTTTTAAAAACAAAATTTATTTTAATATTTTTGGAATATTTCTGTATTAAATAAATTTTTTTTATATTTGTAACTGTAAAAATAACAATAACTTTTATTTTATATTAAACACACACTATGACAATATTATATAGGAAATATTTATTATGTATATAAATATGTTGATTAATGAAATTTATTTTGATTATTTGTTGGTACTTATAAGTTTGATGGGATTAGGTGTATTATTTTATTGAACAAATTTATATACAAATTTTTAATATGATTTAAATCGGGTTTATGCAGTTCATATAGAAAATTATTATGAATTAATAGTCCAGTATTAGTCAAATGAAAAATACTAAACAAAATAGTAAACATAATAATCATAATACTTTTTTACTCTTTCCTGATAATTTCTCTGACAGCCTCGATTGGTGGCTTGAAAAATACTTCGAAAATGAAGTCCATACTTCTCCCGAAACTCAAAAAGCACAAAACAGGGATATAAACTTATTCCTTGATTATATGAATGTGCAGACCGGTTCGATTAAACGTAACAACTGGACTCTAAAGGTTTCAAGAGGATTTCAAAATTACCTTAAAAACCAAACCGATTCGGATGGCAAATCCTTGAGAAACGAACGTACTACTGACAGGATAATTGCTCATCTTAAGACATTTGCAAAGTGGATTCACAGTATTCATCCTTTTACTTTGTTTAATCCAATGTTAAAAGTTAAACTTTCCGATTCCGGTAAGTTTCTCGATATCGATAAAGCTATCACCTCCGAAGAACGTGAAAAACTTTTAAATGTAGCTGATAATTTGATTGAACTTACAGCCTTATCGAAGGACCGGCACAGGTACAAGGATAAAGAAAAGCCTCAGTTAAAATACAAGCGTCCCTACCGTGACAGGGCAATAATTTATACATTAACCGAAACCGGAATGAGGAGAAGTGATGTTATTAATATTACAATTGACAAAGTGAATTTTAAAACCAAAAAAATATTCATTAAAGGAAAAAAAACATATAAGTATCAAATTTCAAGATTGGGTATTATAGCAATTAAAGATTATATAAAAAAAGAAAGAACAAGGGATGCAGATAAATGGAAAACAAATTTATTATTTCTACCATCTTCAACGGTAAACAGGGGAAATGGCAAGCTGACCCCCTGTGTAATAAACAGTATATGGAATAAAGTGTGCAAAGAAGCCGGTGTAAGCGGGAAAACTCCGCATTCTTCAAGACATGCTATGGGAATTTATATAATGAAGAAAACAGGAAATCCGGCTGCAATACAAAAGCAATTGGGGCATAAGAATCCTGCTTATTCTGTTCAGTATTCAAAAGTCCTCGAGCATAAATTAGAAGAAATATTATTAGACAGATAATTTAATTATGATGAAAATTGTTAGAACAAAAACAATCAGAAACTGCTCGCAAAGCAATAACCAGATTGATTTATTCTTCGACGATAGAATAAATATGGAATTTCTTGTTAATCTTTCATCTAACGGTAAACTTGAAATTTTCGAGAATTTTGAAAAGCCTTTCTTCCGGCTCCATTATAAAAATAAGTATCTTCTTAAAGGCGCATTGGGCAACTCTAAAGCCAGACTCTTTCTCCCTGAAGCTAATTGCAATGAAGTACTTGAAGAGTTCAAAAATATAATCGATTCTATCAATTAATAATTTTGTACAATCCCTATATATCATATTTTATTAAAATCCATCGTTTATTTTTAAATTATTTTTAAAATCGTTTTATTTATATGACTAATCTTTGCAATAATTTCCCCGGAAATTATTTTTTAATAGGTATAAATATTATGAAAAAAGTAACTGAAGGAGAAAAGGAAGCTTTTCTAATTTTCAAAAATCTTGGCGATGATAGAAGTATTGAGAAAGTCGCAAAAAAATTACATAAATCAAAAACTACCATTGGGAACTGGAGTATAAAAGGTCAATGGGATAAAAAAATCAAAGATGAACACAAGTCAGAGGATTCATTTTCTGATTTTGAATCTTTATTAAATGAGCACAAAGAAATGTCAATACAAATCTCCAAATCACTCGAAACACTTATTGAGGTATTCACTGAAAAACTATCAGGCTCAGATAATTCACTCGAAAGTATGAATATCGATGATTTGGTAAAATTGATAAATAATTACATAAAATCAATTCCCCAGGTTTTGGAATATATTCAGAGTATTTCGATTAAGCCAGTTAAAGAGAAAGAAATTCAAAATTCTTTTTCGATTTGCAAGCTTATAAATATGGATGAAACGGCATTAAATCTTTCACTTGAAATACTAAGCCGAATATCAAATTAAGTTATATTACTCGAATGCATCTTTTATTTCAACAACAGATATAATAAAATCAGGATTTTTAGATAGTATTGTAGCTTCGGAACATGGCTCGGCAAGCGTATAATCAGGTCTGTATGATAATCTATGCTTATTTCTTTTCATAAAACCGGATGTCAATTCTTCGATTGCTTTCATGCGGCTGTCTACGAGTAATTTGACAAGATTAGGCTCGGGTTCTGGTTGTTGCTTAAGCGAGGGAAAGGTTTTATTTGTTTTATTCTTTGATTTTTTACTCTTGGTTGTTTTTGTTGATTCAGCAATAATGGGAGGTGCAGAATATGTGTCATGCGCAGTTGCTATAAATTCAAATTTTGCCGAACGATTATAAACAAGGATTTCTTCAAGCTTTTTCAATATTTCTTCAGGATTATTAATTATACCTGTTTCACCCGACTTAAATATATCATCAGAAAAAAGATGTAACCCCTGCCGTAATTTTTTAACATTAAAATCAGCTTTTTGTTCGGCATATTTTTTTACGGGTTCTACATATAAATTTTCAACTTTTTTCAATACATCGAAGTTCATAAATGTGAATTCGTATGTCTCTCCGGCAGTCAGAACCTGCTCGTAAGTTCCGTCTGATGAATTGGAATTTATTTTGAATTTCTTACCGTTCCTGTCTTTTATCGTTATTGATGTACCACATGGTTCTCCCGTGAATTCATCGGTTATGACACCCTTCACTACTACCTGTATACTTCCATTACCCGGTAATTGTGCATTAAGTGAAATTACAGACAGGATAATTAAAACAAAAACTACTAAACGCATAGAATATTAAAATTGGTTTATCAATTCTTATTTGTAGTGAGATTGAAGGAAGCATATTTAATGCTCCCTTCAAGACACTGTATTAAAAAAGTTCGAATGTACGATTTAAATAACACATCAAATTCGATTTGGTTGCAAAATAATTTATTAATCGTTCTTTTTTGTGATTTGCATTTCAACTTTTGTTAATGGATTGTCCCTGCTGTCGCGTGGTACATTAACTATTTTATCTACCACTTCCAAACCGCTTATTACTTTTCCATAAACAGTATATTGCTTATTCAAATGCGGTGCTGCAGCAACGCAGATAAAAAACTGTGAGGTTGCACTGTTTGGGTCCGGAGTTCTTGCAGCCGATAAAATTCCTCTTTCATGAGATATATCATTGAATTCTGCGGGTACTGTCTTTTGTCCTGGTTCACCCATTCCCCATGTTTCTTTTGGTTTACTTTTTGAATTCGGGTCTCCTCCCTGAATCATAAATCCCGGTATAACCCTGTGGAAAGCTGTACCATCGTAAAATTTGATTGATACGAGACTGTCGAAATTATGACAATGTTTGGGTGCTACATCGGGAAACAGTTCTAATACGATGTCTCCGAATTTCACATCGCCTTGTTTCACACTAATCACATACTGCGGATTTTTCTTTTCTTCCATTTTACCTTTCTTGTTATTGTTTGTTCCTGTACAGAATGTCACAGAAGTTAAAACTAATCCAATTATAAATAATCTCAGAAATGTTTTCATTTAAATTACCTCCGTTTAACAAAATTATCGTTCAAAAGACTTAAATTATCTTCATTTATTGTTATTCATTCAGACTTCCGGATTCAATATAGTTTGGGGCGCTGTTTGCATTATTTTCAATTTCCTAAGTTCTAATAACAAGAAAATTACAGCAAGTATAGATGTTACTCCGTCAGCTATTGGTGTTGCCACCCATACCCCGTCAATCTTGAAAAGAAATAACTTGCGGCAATTATAATAAATCCAAGCATTGGAAGCATCAGGAAATAAATTCTCATTCCGTGAGAACCCAACTGTATTAATTTGGTTTCACTTGAACTGAACATCATGATTATCTGTTCATCGAAAATAAAGATTAACAGAAATCCAAAAATACAGATAGCCGAAGCATAAAATAATCCCTTTTTCAAAGTCTGTTTTACACGTTCATATTGTTTTGCTCCGTAATTGTATCCTACTATAGGCTGCATACCCTGGTTAATACCAATTACAGGCATGAAAATAATCATAAACACACTGTTAATAATTCCTAGTGCTGCAATTGCTAGGTCACCCCCATACATTGCGAGATTCCTGTTTGCTATCAATACTACAATGGAAGAAGCAATCTGCATCATGAAAGGGGATATACCGATAGATAGCATTCCCATAACAAATTCCTTTTGCGGGATAAGATTTTTCCAGTGAAGTTTGATTGTGCTTTTTTTACCGAAAAAATATGATATTACCCATACTGAGCCTATAAATTGTGCTATTATCGTAGATAGGGCAGAACCTTTGACTCCCCAATGAAAACCAAATATAAATATAGGATTCAGAATTGTATTTATTACTGCACTTATCACCATTGTGAACATAGCCATTTTAGGATTTCCTTCGCCGCGAATAATATTGTTCATTGTGAAAGCTATACCCTGGAATACAATACCCACCAGTGCAAGTTCAATGAAATCCCTTGCATATTTGTAAACCTGGCCTGTAGCACCAAGAATGCTGATAAGAGGGTCCAGAAAAATATAACCTAAAGCAGTCAATACTATTGAAATAATTATTGCCAAAGTCAATCCGTTGCCTGCTACTTTCTCAGCATCTTCTTTTTTCCCTTCACCCAATTTTATTGAAACCAATGCTGTAGCTCCGATGCCTACAAACATTCCGAAAGCTATGACAATTATTATCAGTGGAAATGAAATTGCAATTCCTGATAAAGCAAGAGGACCAACTCCTCTACCGACGAATATTCTATCTATAACATTATAGGAAGCCATCACAACCATACCAATGATTGCTGGGACTGAAAAATCCCATAACAGCTTGCCTATTTTTTCCTTACCGAGTCTTTCTGTATGTTGCATAATTCAAATATATTTTAAAAAAAAGTCAAGGAAATAAAACGTATTTGAAAAAGATTTGTTTCAATTAAAAAAAGATTTAAGTGAAATTCTATTATAATGATAAATACGATTATTTAAATTTTAGAGTTGTTATTGTTTATTTTTTGTACTTATAATAATTATTATCGCACTCATTAGATTCATAGACCCAAGCATAATTCCGAGATTTATTATACCTATCCATGGTAATAAAAACGATGAAATTAAAAGTGCTCCAAGGGCTGAACCAAATAAATCTGCACTATAAGCCATTGATACAATTGCTGATGATGAATGTGTGATTTTTTTCCTTAATATTAAATCTGTTCTAATATTTCCGGTCGCAGAAGAATATTGTATTCCAATAAAGGATGCTCCAATAAATGTAAGAATCATGAATATAACTACAGAAGCAAAATAATACTCACTGATTTGCTTTATGAATAAAATAAAAACCGGTAAAACAGTTATATAAATTGTCATTAACAATTGACTTGCTATAAATTTTCTTAAATTATCAAATTTTTTAAAAGAATTTACACCGAATGCAATGCCTGCCATGAATACAGTAATAATAGTACTAAGCATATAATATACATTACCGAATATGAATTGAAATGAAAATAAAATTATCAACTCAGCTCCGATTGCAGTAAATCCTCCTGTAAATAATCCAATCCCCAATGGTTTTAACCTGGAGAGAATAATTAGGAATGGCAATATGAGAATAGTTAGCAGTAAATACAGATTTATTTTAGAATAACTTAATAAGTATAGAATATGCAAATAATATGCTATCGGTTTAAAATCCCGATTAATTTTTGCTTCGCTATTTAATGATTTTATGATATTATCGGCTCTTTGCTTCGTAGATGATTCATCGTAATAATATTTGTTTACATATTTATTTTCAATTCCCCTTGAATCTATCAGGTTTCCTATATCATAAGACAATGCTTTGTCTGAAACAATATAATAATTCTTGCCTCCCGGAATTATTATTACATTTTTAAATATCGATTTTAAAGTTAAATAAACTGAAGAATTGAGGTCTGCTGCTTCTTTACTCACATAGTTTTCTGTCAATGGAAGGCTTAGTGTTAAAACAGAAGATTTGGTCATTTTCGATTTCAATTCTCTGAAAAATTCCAGGGTATAAAATCTATTTAACTGTGCTGTCGATGGTTCAGGTAAAAACATAATTACACAGTCATAAGACTTTTTTGTTTTTTTGATATATAACCTAGCATCTTCATTTATTACATTTACTTTATCAGCAAAATCAGAATTTGTATATTTAATGCCCAATCGAATTAATTCTGGGTCAATTTCCATATAATCAATTTCTGAGCAATTGTATTTTAGAATTTCATTGGTTAAACCGCATATACCACCTGAAATAAGTAATATATTTTTGTGTGTATCAGTTTGAGACATTGCATAATGAACTGACTCTTCCGCATCAACGAAATTTCCTGTAGAAAATAAAATAATCCCGTCGAGAAAAAAATTGTATTGCTCTGAGGTTTTCGTTACCACTATGTTCCCGTATGGCGTATCTTTTGATTCAATTATTTTTTGTTTATTAAAAAGATATTTTTTGGATTGGAAATCAAAATTAAATGTAAATAATACACAAGAAGATATTATCAGAATAATTGAAAGTACAATAACCGGATTTTTCTTATGTATTGTTTCAACAGCTCTTTCAGATTGTGAGAAACTGATTATTGATGAGAGATTAAGAATAAATAATAATATTAAGATATGAAATCTGTTAAAAACAAATAATAAAAGAAGACTGATAATGATTCCGCCTATTATACTTCCCAAAGTTTCATAATAATATGATTTTGATAATTTGAAACCTTCCGTTGCTAAATGTGAACTGAATAATGTAAATAAAATCCCTGAAATAATGCAAAATGGAGACAATATAATTATTGAATAATAAAGTATCTCGATTATGTTTAAAGCAACTCCGAAATCAAATAGAGTAAATCTGAGATATCGAAGAAAATAAATCGTTAAAAAAGGTAAGAATGCTATTATAAATTGAAAAGCAGTAATTAATGATATAATTTTTTTATTATCAGATAAGTATTTTCCGAAAATAACGCCTAATGCAGTTAAAGTCATCCACACTGTGAAAATCAATCCGTAAACAAGTTCATTCCCATACAATACTGACTGAAATTCCCTCATTGACACTATCTGTGTTATTACTGATGTGAATCCGAGAACTATCACCGGATAGGTTTTCAACAATCTGATTTTATTAGAGAAAATCATAAAAAAACCAAATAAAAAAGATTTATTCCAAATTTACTTCGCAATAATCGGAATTTTTTTTTAATTTAATGGACATTGTAAGAATTTTTATTGATAAATCTTATAAATTTAGACGAAAACTAAGTAATAATAGCTTTGTAATTATCGTCAATAATATAAAGAAAATAGAACTATTCGTAATTTAAACAATGTTTGAATTAGAAAAATCAAAAAATAATAGAATTCTGAAATTTCATGAAAATTATTCATTAAACTTTTGAGGTAATTTATGAGGTTAGTGAAAAAGTACATATTGTTTGCTCTCATAATTATCATTTCTGCAGGTTTATCTTATGCTGCGGATGATTATAAATATGAGATGAAAACAATCGGTAGACACGATGGTGATGTACTTGGTGTTTTTGTCAATGAGAATAATACCAAGGTAGCTACTTGCAGCCTCGATGAGACAATAAAAATATGGAGCCTTCCCGATGGAAAAGAATTATTGCATTTAAAAGGTCATTTCGGGCAGGTTAATAATATTTCGTTTTCCGGAAATGATAAATGGCTTGCCAGTGGTTCCGGTGATATGACTGTTAGAGTTTGGGATGTAGCTACTGGAGAACAGTTAAACATTTTGACCGGTCATACCGACCAGGTCATCGGGGTTTACTTCAGCCAGGACGACAGCAGTACTTTTATTGCAAGTACAAGTTTTGATAAAACGGTTAAATTATGGGATACCAGGCTCGCAAGCGAGATTAAGACTCTGAGAGGTCATACAGAACCTACTAACAATGTTGCCTACAGTTATGATGGAAAATATATAGCGTCAAGCAGTGACGATAAAACTATTAAAATCTGGTCAACTGACCTGACTACAAAAGAGCCGCTGAAAACGATTACCGGGCACGAAGCACCTGTATTAACTGTACTGTATAGTTTCGACAGTAAACTATTAATTTCATCTGATGAAGCCGGCGTTATTAAAGTATGGGATATGCCTGATGGTAATCTTGTTATGTCATTACAGGCACATAATGAATTGATACAGGATGTTTCCATCGCTGAAGATAACCACAGGTTAAGAAGAAAAAAGATAAAATTAAATAAAGGAGAAAAATATGCGAAGAATTGCAGTTTTATTTTTTATTGCCGCTGTTTTTACAGTATTCGGGATTTCTCCCTGCCAATCTCAATTGACAAAACTTGTTGTCTCAATCACGGGTAGTGTCTTCAATGAAATTACTCACCAGGCAATCAGTGTAAAGATGGAAGCTTTTGATTCCAACGGCAAGAGAGTATATCGTGGAACAAGCAATGCGGAACAAAACGGATATTATTATATAACAGGATTGAAACCGGGTGAAAAGTATTTTATAAGATTTGGCGATGTTGATTATTTCAAACAGGATTTCGAGGTCGATATACCTCCTACTGATAAATATGCCGAGTTTTCCCGTGACTTTCTGATAAAACCCAAGGCTAAGGGATTAAGGATACCACTGAAGGTTCCTACGTTTGAATTAGGCAAAATGAAACTTAGAGCCGGTTCGGATTTCTTTCTGAAAGATATTCTCGAAACTATGCAGAAGAATCCACGTGTCAGGTTCCAGATTCTATGTTTCCCGGATAACGACCAAAATCCAAATGAGAACAAAGTCATTACCGAAGGGAGATGTAATTCATTGAAAGAGTATTTCATTAAAAACGGTGTGGAATCCGAAAGGATTCTTTCTTATGGTTCTGACCAGACAGACCCAACCCAGCCACCTCCGTCAAAGAAAATGGCGAAAGGAAAAAGGTATGTCGGTCCGACTTATTTTGTAGTCGAATCATTCTGATTTTTTTATTTTTTTTAAATTTGGGGGAATCTGTTAGTCACAGCACGGCAGGTTCCTTTTTTAATGGCAATTAATATGATAAGTAAATACTTATATATAATAATCATAAGCTTGTTGAGCATTTCTTCAGGTATTAGTCAAAATCCGAAGAGTTTTATTCATATTGAATTAGGTATTCCTTTCGATAATTCTCCTTCGGATGATTTCATTATTTTTCGCACACAATATATATTGTCTTTCAACAAAGACAAATGCGTTACCAATTGGGTATCCTGGAATTTAAATTCAGACTGGTTTGGCGATGTGCTGAGATATTCTAATAAGTTCATAACAGATTCCACTCTGCCCCACGGATTTTGCAGGGCAACTCACAAAGATTATTCCAACAGCGGGTATGACAGGGGTCATCTGGTCCGTTCCGAAGAAAGAACAAATACCGCAGAAAATAACAGAGCAACTTTTATTTTGACAAACGTAATTCCACAGACTGCTGATTTGAACAGGGGACCCTGGCTTGCTCTCGAACGTTATTGCGAAGATTTGTGCAAAAAGAATAATAAAGAATTGTATGTCATTGCCGGTGGGATTTACCATTCAACAAAAAAAATAAGTAATAAAATTACTATACCGGATTCATGTTTCAAAATAATTGTAATACTCGACAAAGGGAAAAAATTGAAAGCCGTAAACAACAAAACCCAGGTTATTGCGGTTACAATGCCCAACATAATTGGTATAAGAAATGCAGATTGGCATTCATATATTAGTACTGTTGACAAAATCGAATTTTCTACAGGATACAATTTCCTTAATAAAATTCCCGGGTCGGTGCAATCAAAACTCGAAAAGAAAAAATGGAAGCCTCTTCAGTAATAAATCTGATTATTGTTAAATTTGCTTGGTTCTTTACTCGTAATTCATAATAATGTCATCCTGAGCAATGTCATCCTGAGCGTAGTCGAAGGAGAAGTCGAAGCATCTCAATTTTAATATTATTAAAATATCCAAAATTATTCACTGTTCACAATTAGTTATTCACTGATTTTGAGACCTTTTGTCTGTTGATGTGTCATTATAGTTAGTGAATAGTGAATAACTAATAATGAATAATTACGGATATATTATTTTAATAATTTTTTAAGTCCCTCGCCACTTGGAGAGGGATTTAGGGTGAGGTAAAATGAAAACAATATTCAAAGTACTGCTTGTAATGTGCATCTTTACAATCTTTGCACAAAATGCAAAAGCATTAGATACACTTAATCCCTGTTGGCGAATGTACTACCCACATGACCCAGACCATAATTCTTTCAATCCCGATTCAGTTATGCTCGATACATGTGCAACGACAAATCCAATTGAACCTGTTTTATATGCTTATAAATGGTATTTGGTAATTTTACCACCCGGTGCTTTGAATGTACCTGAGGCACCAAGAGATACCTTGATTTACAGGGATTGGAGGGATATTGATACTAATTTTATTGAATTAAGAGAAGGTTTTCTAAATATTGAAAATAAATTCAGCCCTTTTATTATGAGAAAAGAACATCCTGAAGGGGTTGATACATCATCATTAGGAAGCAGAAGTTGGTTGATAAAGTTTGAAGAATATTTTAATATTGATTCCGTAGTATTTTATTTATCAAGTATCCAAAATCTCACTTTTGCAGGATATGACATGAGAGCTGCAAGATTTGATGATGTATATCAAAATACAGTTCGAAATGGGGCTGAAATAATAGATATTAAACAGAACCAACCAAGTGAAAAAATAACAGTAAAAATTCTTAAAAATATAGATTATAATAAAACTTTGGAACTATATGATATAAAATTTAGACTAATATTTAATTATCACTTATCGGACTTTGAAGCAAATAATACAATAGATTTAAATATATCAGATTTTTCAGCAGGGGTCTATTTCCTAAGATGTGGTAATTACATAAGAAGTTTTATTATTTGTCGCTAACAAATCGTAATAATTGAAAAAATTCATTACTCGTAATTCATAATAATGTCACCCTGAGCAATGTCATCCTGAGCGTAGTCGAAGGAGAAGTCGAAGGGTCGTAATTGAATTTGTGATCCCGATAGGATTCGAACCTATGGCCCCAGGTTTAGGAAACCTGTGCTCTATCCAACTGAGCTACGGGACCCTATTAAAAATTCTAAATTTTGAATTTCAAATTTAAAATTATTGAACAATTTATTAATGAAAAATTGTTAAAACAAAATTTCATGATTGCAAATATATTAAAAAAGTTAAAATGTGGGTATATGTATATTTTGAAAAAATTGTTTATTAATATTAATTTATAAAATTTCTCTTTTTCTGTTAGTGCAACCGGGTTATTAAATTAATTAAATATTTAAAATTTGTTTATTAAAAAATTCATTTCAAATTTTAAATTTCAAATTTTAAATTTAATTGATTGTATCATTCCCCGCAAGCATAAACCTTGCATTAGGTGAACTGCTGATATTTGCATTAAAAACAACATGAGCAACAAAATTTTTGACATGCTGACATTCCACCATGCCAATACCTGTCATAATAGCTCTTTCAATCAGCATTTCTATATGCTCACTGCTTACAATACCCAGCGACTGAAGCTGAATCAGTTCTCCCCACGCGTCATCGGTGAATAATTCTCTTTCAACTTCGTGCAGCACTCTGAAGGAACCGCGGTTCTGGGATTTTTCAACTGTGAACAGGTTTTCAGCCATTTCGACTTTGTCAACCAGCCAGCTGAATGCTGTTGATATTTCGGCTTTGGTATATCCGAGCTGTTTCAGCTCTTCAATGTCTATATCATTAATATTTTTATGATGTCTAAGTTCTGCGATTACATAGACAATAATCTCGATAATTTTTTCGTACATACAAACTCTTTAATTAGTAGCAATCAGGATTCTATATACTTGTTCTCCAAGTTAAACATTTCAAATCTTTTATTTTTATCATAATCATCATATCCTATTATATGTAATGTTCCGTGTACTGCGAGCCTCATCAGCTCTTTGGTCAGGGATACTCCATATTCATTTGCCTGTTTTAAAGCTCTCCCTGTACCTATATAAATTTCTCCTTCAAGAACATTCTCATCGAGTTTGAACGATATAACGTCAGTAATATTATTATGATTTAAAAATTTTTTATTTATTTTTTTTATTTCGGAATCATTAATATATACAATATTAATATCCGCATCTTTAAATCCTTCACTTTTCAATGTTCGTCTTACTGCCCGTTCAACCTTGCTGAGAGCCAGTTTTTTAAAACCACTGTCATTAAATATTCTAATGTTAACTGACATACTTTTTGGACGAAAACTAAATGTAAATAGTTTAAATAAATAATAATTTATTTTTCATTTTAGTTTAGACTAAAATACTTTCGGTGAGTGATAATTGCATTGCCGACATTAACACAGCAGGGTCTAATTCTGAAAAATCCGCATTCAGTATATCCCGGCTGATATTGCCGAACATTGAACATGAACATCGTTTTCCGACTATCAGGCTCGATAAAGTTTCTTCATTATAAAATACAAAAATGACTTCATCGGGTTCGAATACCATGAATGCCATGCATCCATGCATTTCGAAATAACCATGTTGAGTCTGAACAGATATCAATGAACCTTGTTTTTCTTTTTGCAGTTGAATATTATTGTGAATTGACAGAACAAGTGTTTGTGAAGTATCCTTATTTTCGACTTTCCAGGTAAATGAGTTCTCATATTCTCTGAGCTCTCCACCCAGTACATTTGAAATTGTGATTATATCTTCTTTAGTAAATAAATAGCTCATTCGCAACGCCTTTATTGTACATTCCTTTTTTTAATTTAGTAAATATAATAAATTTTATTTAAGATTTTAATTGAAAATGATTTTTTTGTGCGATTATTTTATCCTTTCTATTTTTTCTGCTATGAGAATATTTAAGCCATTTAATATTACAACTTTTCCATAAATAGACACAAGCTTACTGTCAGAATATTCTGCAAGAATTTTTACAGCCGGTTGCATGTCGGAGTTAAAAACAAAATAAATCGTTCCTGAACTCCCTTCACCGGTCATGAATAATATTGGTTGTCCTTTTGTTGCAAGTAGTTTTAGCATGGATTTAAGTATGTATTTAATAAATATTTTCATCATAATCAGTACCTATAAAACAAAAGGCTGTCCATGAGGGACAGCCCTGAATAAAAAAAATTATTTTTCTTATTAATCCATTGATTCAATAATTTCGGCTATAATAAATTTTATGCCGTTCTTTGTAGAAGTTTTTCCGACTATACCGACAAATTTATTATTGGCATACCTTGCTAAATTTTTACCTCCGAATGAACCGTCAGTATTATAAACAAAGTAAATTTTTGCATTTTTCCCGTCACCGACTACAAATACAATCGGGTCTCCTTTGTCTGCTTGCGAAACTGCCTGGTCTTTTGTAACTTTACCGTCTCCACCCATAAATAATCCTGTCAGGCTTGCTATTCTGCCTTTAATCGGTTTTTTCCCTTTTACGGCTTTCTGGGTAGTAGCTGTCGTTTTCGTAGTAGTTTCTGTTAATGTTTTCTTTGTAGCTTCATCTTTTTTTACTTCAGATGAAGGCGGAGGTGTTTTCTGTGAACCGCCTAATGTTTTTTTGGTAGCTTCCTGTGCATATACTGATGAAACCAGGAATGCAAACATTATAAACATTGCAATTATTCTTTTCATTATTTTTTTCTCCTTTTATAATAATTTTATTTTAATACTATTAAAATGAATAAGGAACTCCGGGTGTATGCTGGTATGACACTATACATTCGATATACCTGTTCCCTACTGCTCCCTGGAGCCAACCTGACTGAGACTTTTTAATCAATACTTTTGCATATGTGTTTTCTGTATTACCCGGTTCGATTGTTCTGAGTACGAGTACAATACTTGTTACTGATGCATCCAGGGCTGCGAGGTCAATTGTTGTTTCCGTGAATGCTCCTGAACTAAGTGCTTCGCTATCGAATACGTCATCCAATGAAGCTGCATTCTCCCAGTAGTGGTTGCTGCTGATTTCAGTAATACGTGGTTGTGTGCCGTAATTGTAATTAACCATTTTTGGTGAACCTACTATTATTTTTCCAGTTGCTCTTGTGTCTAATGCTAAATTCCATTCAGCTCCATTTGCAACAGTCCATACTTTTGGTGCTTTGCCGGGGTCATTAGGGTCGTAAAGGTCAAGTCCGCTTCCATAATCTGAATCAGTTTCATACACTCTGATTGGAGCGCCATTTACTGTCAGGTCAAATCTTGTAGCGGGTGACCAGTCAATAGTTGCGGCTGTAGCGCTTTCTTCTCCGTCCATTACTGAATATAGCTTGAAAGTGTAGACGGTTCCTTCGCTTAAATTGTCAATTGTTATTGTATTTACACCTTTTGAAATGCTTTGAGGAGCCAATGGACTTGGCGATATTTCGAGAGTATAACCTGTGAATTTTGCATCTGATTCAGAGGTTGAAAGGTCCCATTTCAAAATAATTTTGGTAGAATCTTTTGAAGTAGCACGTATGTTTGTCGGCGGTTCCGGTTTATTTGCCGTAGGTGTTGTTGTTTCATCGCATGAAACAAGAATAAATGCCATTAAAACAGCAAACACCAAAGTTTTGAATCCTAAATATTTCATAATAACTCCTTAATGTTAGTGAAAAACTAATAATTTGATTTGCAATATTTTATAGAATTAATTAACCTTGAAAAAACTTACACGAATTTAATTAATAAGTATTGTCATAAAAGATTTTTTCATTTTTAAATTATTTTTGAATAAAGTGATTGAATTATATATCATTATTATTATACCTTTAAAAACACTTATCTTTCAAATAAATATTACCATAATATATTAAGCGTCATTATATTAATAAATAATGGTAATTTTACAATCTGTTTTGTATCAAAAAAAAATAAAATATGTATGCCAATAATAAAGGCATTAAAGAAAATATTCATTGGAAAAGAAAAGAATCCGAACGACCCGAAAATATTTCATAAAATTGCATTAATAGCTTTTTTTGCTTGGGTTGGATTAGGTTCAGACGGATTGAGTTCATCTTGTTATGGACCTTCAGAAGTCATGATGGCATTGAAAAACCACCCTCATTTGAGTATATTGATTGCCTTTGGAACAATGATAACAATTTTTGTGATTAGTTCAAGTTATTCACAAATCATTGAATTATTTCCATCAGGAGGAGGAGGTTATCTTGTAGCAAGTAAGCTATTGACTCCACATCTTGGTATGATTTCCGGGTGCGCTCTTCTTATTGATTATGTATTGACTATAACCGTTTCGATTGCAAGCGGCGCTGATGCATTTTTTAGTTTTTTGCCTGCTGAGTTTTTAAATCTGAAAATATATTTTGCTTTAACAATTGTATCAATCCTGACATGGGTTAATATGAGAGGTGTTAAAGAATCTGTAACTTCATTAGTGCCTATTTTTTTAGTTTTCATTGTAACTCACGTTTTTATTATACTTTATGCAATATTCACACATTATTTTAATTTTTCAAATGTTGCGGCTGAAACAGCAAACGAGATTTCTCACACATATTATACTCTTGGTATTTGGGGGACTCTATTCATACTAATTCATGCATATAGCATGGGTGCCGGCACTTTTACAGGTATTGAAGCAGTTAGTAACGGTGTTGGAATTCTAAAGGAGCCAAGAGTCCAAACAGGAAAGAAAACCATGCTTTATATGGCTGTTTCCCTTTCTTTTATGGTTATTGGATTAGTACTGGCTTTTGTTTTATTTGATGTTGGACATCAACCCGGGAAAACTATTAATGCAGTTTTATTTGAAAAAGCAACTTCCAATTGGAACCCTTCTATCAGTTATACCTTTGTTATTATAACATTGATTTCTGAGTCAGCATTGCTATTTGTTGCAGCACAAACCGGATTTATTGGTGGTCCGGGTGTTCTTTCTAATATGGCACTGGACAGGTGGATGCCTACAAGATTCGCTTCATTGAGTGACAGGCTGGTTATTCAGAAGGGAATTCTTGTAATGGGTATCTTTTCATTTGTCCTGATGATTTTTTCTTCCGGTAGTGTTACTTTCCTTGTTGTTCTATATAGTATTAATGTATTCCTAACTTTCGTACTTTCTCAGCTTGGGATGGTCAGGCACTGGTGGATTGAAAGGCACAAAGAAAAGAAATGGTTTAAGAAATTAATGATTAACGGGCTTGGTTTAATTCTTTCCTTATTTATCCTTATTTCAGTAACAGTTGTAAAGTTTAATGAAGGTGGTTGGATTACAATTTTTATTACTGGGATGCTGGTTTTGTTTTCATTAATAATTAAGAGGGATTATGATAAAACCGGCAAGGAACTTACAAGACTTAATAAACTTTTAGAGAAATCAATTTTTTCGGAAATCAGGAACCTTCAGGATGTTGAACAAAAACCTGAATATAATAAATTTGGTAAAACTGCCGTACTGCTTGTCAATGGTTTTACAGGGCTCGGTGTCCATTCATTATTGAATATTATAAAACTCTTCAGCAACACGTTCAAGAATTATATTTTCGTTGAAGTGGGTGTTATCGATGCCGGAGTTTTTAAAGGAGTGAAAGACATAGAACAATTAAAATCAAAGATTGACTATGATGTCGAACAATTTTCAGATTTAATGCTAAAACATGGTTACTTTTCCGAAGGTTTTACTTCTACAGGTTTGGATGTAGTTGAAGAAGTGAAAAAACTTGTTCCTCAAATCAGGGAAAGGTATCCCAATTCAGTCTTTTTTGGTGGTCAGATTGTTTTCCCTAAGGAAAACCTTTTAACAAGATTTCTTCATAACTATACAGTTTTTTCTGTGCAAAGGGAACTTTATAGCGAAGGTATCCAATTTGTAATACTACCGATTAAATTACAGGGTTAAAAATATTAATAAGTGAAAAATGCTTGATTTAAAGAATTCGATACCAATACAAAGCTTTGTGCTCAAAAACGGGCTCCGGGTAGTTATTGTCAGCCGTAAAGAGCAACCTGTCGTTACCGTACATCTTGCTTATAAAGTAGGCTCGAAAAATGAACAAAAGCACAGAACCGGAATGGCTCATCTTTTCGAGCATTTGATGTTCGAAGGAACAAAAAGGGTCAGGAAAGGTGAATTTGATAAATATTGTTCATCGGCAGGCGGAACTAATAATGCTTATACCACTTATGATTTGACATCATATTACATGACATTACCCGCTCACCAGTTAGAGCTTGGATTATGGCTCGAATCCGACAGGATGAAAAATTTTCATGTTATGGCTCATGCCTTGGAAAATCAAAAAAATGTCGTCGTCGAAGAAATTAAGCAAAACGTTGAAGAGCAGCCTTATGGCAGATGGCATGATAAAATGTGTTCTGCCGCATACAATAAAAATTCCTCTTATTCATGGGAAGTTTACGGTTCCAAGGAACATGTTAATTCAGTAACTTTATCCGAAGCAAGGGAATTTCACAGTAAATTTTATAAACCTGACAATGCTTGTCTTGTTGTTTGTGGTGATGTTAAAAATGACTCAATTGATTTAATTAGAAAATATTTTGAAAACATCCGGGCTTCCGGAATAAATAAGAATGGAGTAAAATTCATAGATTCTTACAGGTTGAATAGTAAGCATGTTGCATTTAATGATAATGTTCCTTTAGCGGCAGTATTCCTCGGTTTTCACTGTGATGGATTTTTGAATGACCAATTTTTTATCACTGATACTCTATCGAATATTTTAGGTTCCGGCAGAAGCTCGAGATTATATAAATCACTAATCCAGGAAAGAAGAATTGCCTCGCAGGCTGGTGCTTACCTTGAACAACGGGAGCAAAGCTCGATGTTGATTTGTTATGCATTTGCAAATACACCCGAAATCAATGCCGATTCACTTTATGAAGGTATTATTGCAGAAACAGAGAAAATCAGAAAAGGCGATACAGACAAAAAAGAATTACAAAAATCAAAAAACCAGGTCAGGACACAATTTGCAAATGAAATACAATACTCCCAAGGATTAGCGGATATAATTGCATTCCAGTCTTTATTCTGGAACAAACCGGATAGATTTTATTCACTTCTCGATTTGTATGACAAACCCAATCTTGATGATGTTAATGAAGTGTCGGAAAGTATTTTAAATCTTCAAAATTCCGTCCGGGTCGATGTCATTCCTGCGAAAGGATGAAATGTTTATACCAACTACAAAGGAAGAACTGCATCAGCTGGGATGGAACTCTCTCGATGTCATTCTGATTTCCGGCGATGTCTATATTGACAGTCCTTACGATGGTTCTGTAGTCATTGGGAAAGTACTTATAGATGCAGGATTCAGGGTTGGTATTATTTCACAGCCTGATGTGAATTCAGATAAAGATATAACAAGACTTGGAGAGCCTCAATTATTCTGGGGTGTTAGTTCCGGATGTGTAGATTCTATGGTGGCTAATTATACAGCTCTATTAAAAAAGAAAAGAAAGGATGATTTGACACCCGGTGGAACTAACAACCGAAGACCTGACAGGGCTGTAATAAGCTATGTTAACCTAATTAAAAACTATTACAAAAATACAAAACCGATTGTTATCGGTGGTATCGAAGCCAGCCTCCGGCGTATTGCTCATTATGATTATTGGTCGGATACTGTAAGAAGGTCTGTTCTATTCGATTCAAAAGCTGATATTCTTCTTTATGGTATGGGTGAAAGAACTATAGTCGAAGTTGCTGATGCAATAAAAAACAATGAAGATTATAAGCATATAAAAGGTATTTGTTATGCTTCTCCTGAAAAAAAAGATGATTATATAGAATTGCCTTCTTTCGAAGAAGTTAAAAATGATAAAAAGAAATTTAGTGAAATGTTCAATATATTTTACAGGAATAATGATCCTTTGAATGCAAAAGGATTGTGTCAAAAGCAGGATACAAGGTACCTGATTCAAAATCCGCCGAATTTTTATTTAACCGGCGAAGAATTAGATAGAATATATTCTTTGGGATATGAAAGAAAAGTTCATCCGTATTACTCAAATCAAGGTAAAGTTCCGGCATTAGAAACAATCCGTTTTTCAATAATTTCACACCAGGGTTGCTTTGCCGATTGCAATTTTTGCAGCATTGCTGTTCACCAGGGAAGAAATGTAAGAAGCCGTAGCGAGATGTCAATATTAAAAGAAGCCGAAGGTATGACTCATCATAATGATTTCAAAGGTTATATTAATGATATTGGCGGACCAACCGCTAATATGTGGGGGATGGATTGCAAGATACAAAGCAATAAAGGAAGCTGTAAAAATAAGAAATGCACTAATCCCCGTCTTTGCGAACAAATGAATATTAATCATCAAAAACAGGTTGAGCTTCTGAAAAAAATCAGGAATATTAAAGGTATCAAAAAGGTATTTATTGGTTCGGGGATCAGATATGACTTGGTTCTCGAAGACAAGGATTCCGGTGAGAAATACTTAATTGATGTAATAAACAATCATGTTTCCGGACAAATGAAAATTGCACCTGAACATTCGGAAGAATCAGTGCTGAATGTTATGGGTAAAGCAACTGCAACCAGCCTTCGCAGATTTAAAGATAAATTTTATTCTATAAACAAAAAATTGAATAAAAAACAATTCCTGACATATTATTTTATTGCAGCTCATCCAGGATGTGAAATGAAAGACATGTATAAAATGAAAGATTTTATTCATAAGGAATTGAAAATGAATCCCGAACAGGTGCAGGTTTTCACTCCTACACCATCAACGTACTCAACATTAATGTATTATACTGGGATTAATCCTTTTACAAATGAAAAAATATTTGTCGAAAAAAACTTAAAGAAAAAAGCATTGCAAAAAAAGGTGATAACAAGTTGAGTATTTCTAACGAATTTGAAGACCTGATTCCATTCAGCTAAAATTGTTACTTGTCTTATTTAATTAATAAACGAAAATCTTGGATACAATAGTGCTTTCGTTTGTTTCGAATTTTATTAAATAAATACCTGCCGATACTTTTGCCCAATTAATATCATGAAGGTCCCATGAATATAAATATCTTCCAGGTGGTATTCTTCCTGCACCTATTATCCTGATTAGTTTTCCGTTCAAATCATATATTCCTAATATAAAACGCGTCAATGTTTGTTGTAAAAATGCTATATATACTCTATCTGAAACGGGATTTGGATATACATTAAATAATGGAGCTGTCATCTTTGTGAAATTTATTTTTGGTAAATCTGTTTCTGTGAATAAACCCTCACTTAAATTAAAATAATTGCCGCTTGCTGATTTTTGATTTTTTATTGCTCTAACCATATAAATATTTTTTCCAAAATTGGCAGAATAATCTGTAAAAAAAGTATCTGTAATAATTGACGAATTAATTTTTTGAAATTTATTGCTATAATCATCAGTCCTATATATATTATAACCCATAATATCTGAATCATTTGAACTATGCCACATCATATTTATATAAGCTGAATCAGCACTAATTGTACTTGAAATTATTTTGAAATCTGATGGCGGTTCAGGATATTTCATTTTCAAAGTCGGGTCTCCAATCAAAGATACATGTATCATTCTGTATCCATACAAACCGGAAGTCTCATATAAATATTGGTTATTTTGAGACAGCTTTGTAGAAAAGCCTATTGTTTCTCCTAATCCCATATGGTGGAACTGCCAGAAAGGGCGGCTTGACCAGCAGCAAGTCAATACAGACGGCTCCGTGCCAATAGCAGCTCTCATTATATTATCTTCACTGTCCCAGTCTGCAAGGTATGAACCAAAGAGAATCGTAAAAACCGAATTGTAAATCAATGTATCAAATTGAGGGATATAAGCAACTCTTAAAACCGATGTGTATCCACCTGAATTACAACCATAAGACCATAAGTAAGATTTTTGTGCCATATCGTATAAAAAACTTCCTGAATCGATGCTTCCGGGTCCTGTCAGGGCAGCAAAATTCATCCATGCATTCGCCCCGAAGGCTTCCACACTGTACATCCCGAATCTGTCATCAATAAGGCACCTGTCATCAATTTTAATTTGATTATGCCTGTACTTATGATTTTTATTAAGGTATCTTCTGAGTAGTTCGACTTCACTTGCAGACATTCCGGGGAGATTATAAAAATCAATTCTTCCGACAGGTATATCGACATCTGAAGGTATGACTATCTGGTCAAATTTCCCATCGCCTGGTATGTTTTTATTTTCTTCCCGCTCAGTTGTTGTTTCATTTATTTTATTATCTGTCCAGGTAC
>JACRLY010000057.1:55336-91938 GCA_016219595.1 Ignavibacteriota bacterium
GGTATATTTTTATTTTCTTCCCGGTCAGGTCTTGTTTCATTAATTTTATTATCTGTCCAGGTACCGTCAATTTCCCCGTAATATAAATCAGCAGGCCACGCACCTCTGTGGTCAGGGTCATGGTCGTCAACAGCCGCATCACCCGAATAAGGAACAGGTATCCTTCCGAAAAGAATTATTGATTTTATTTCTTGATTATATCGGTGATACTCATCCAAAATTACTTCTTTCACTCTCTCAACTGATTGGGGATTAAATTTTTCTGCCCTGGGTACAAGATGTTTGTGTACTATCCATCCGTCACCTGTTAAATCTTTCTCATATATGGATAATTCATTATCCAGCAATTCTGAAACAGTAGAATCTATCAATAAAAGTGCAATACCACGGAAATCTTCCTGTGGTATATTAATTCCGGAAAAAGTATAAAAGAATGCATCGTAATCCTTCAGTTTTTTTTTGACTTCATATTCAAATCCTCTGCCGGTTTTGATGTTAGTGTCTATATACTGGGTTGATGTACCCGGAAGTAAAGCTACAGGCTCACCCCAATTATCGTCGAGTATATATTTCCTGTAAATTGAATATTCTATTACAGAAGTATCAATCGGGAAAGTCAAAATTATTCTTGGTGAGGGTAACGTATCTGTACTAACAGTAACCATGACTGCATGGTCCTTTGTTGTTTCTGAATGAATCATCATTACTGAAGTTAAAACAACAAGTAAAATAATAATTAGATAATATTTTTTATAGAAAATCAATTAATCCCTCAATTCAATAAAATTATTGACGTTTATTTACAAAGTTAATGTTTGTAAAAGTAAAATTGATAATCAGAAGAAAAGTCATATTTTTGTAGTCTCTAAAAATCAGCAACCACAATAATGTTTCCGGAGAGGTGCGAGAGTGGTTGAATCGGGCGGTCTCGAAAACCGTTGACTCGCTTGCGGGTCCGTGGGTTCGAATCCCACCCTCTCCGCATAAATAATAAATCAATAAATTAAATTCTTTTAAATATGAATTTATTTACAAAACTTATTTATATACTCTTGTGCTTCCCTATAACCAAGTCTTAAAGATTCTTTAAGGTCCAGGCATCCTGATTCAATCATGCCTACTTGCATTTTCGATAATCCTCTTTTTAAAATAGAAACCGAATCCCTGGGATTAAATTCCAATGTCTTATCAAAATCTTTAATGGCACCTTTATAATCACAGGTATTATACTTTGCTACAGCCCTGGTTGCAAATGCCTGCCAGTTCTTCGGATTTAATTGCAGTGATGTGTTAAAGTCTTTAATAGCCCCATTGTAATCTCCTATATCAAATTTAGCTTCACCCCGGCTGTGATATTCAACAGAACTTTGCGGATTCATTTTTATTGCCATGTCCAAATCGGTTATTGCACCTTCATAATCCTTCATTAATATTTTAGCATTTGCCCTGTTGTGGTAAGCTGAAAATGAATTCGGGTCTATTTCTACAACTTTATTAAAATCTTCAAGAGCCTCCTGGTGCTTTCCAAGTTCAAATTTTACCAATCCTCTCATATTTATTGAAGAAAGGTCTTTCGGATTTAATGCTATAGCTTTATCAAGCTCTTTCAATGCTCCCGGGTAATCTTTGATTCTGAGTTTTTCCTTGCCTCTTTCTAATGTATAAACATCATTATCAATGAATAATTGTGTATATGGTCCTTTGGCTTTTGAACTGTAAATCATCCATTTCCCGTTTGGTGACCACGAATGCCATGAATTCATAGCACCCGGATTATTGCAGTTCATTATTCTTGGAGTTCCACCAGATGAAGGCATTATGTATAATTTAGCATCAGGCTGTAATAGCATGAAGTTCTTCGCTTGGGTAAAGACAATCCATTTCCCGTCAGGTGAAAATTTTGGAAAGAAATTGCTCATTCCATTGTTTGAAGCTCCCTGAAGAGGTAATGCTTCTCCACCCTGACCGTTATTGAACGGTATTTTATATATATCAAATTTAAAATCTTTTTTTCCCTCCAGAAAATCCTTCGCATATTCAGTTGGAATAATAACTTCATTTGATTTTTCAGCAAGTGCGTGGTGATAAACCGGTGCTCTCGCAAAAAGTACTGTTTTTCCATCAGGACTCCAAACAGGATTACTTTGGCAATATTCCTTATTATCTGCTCCGGGCAAAGAGGAGAATTGTTTGTTCTTAATATCATAAATTCCGATAATCCCTTTTATCGGGAAAAAGAGCTGGGAATAATATAAATCATTAACTCTGACAAATATAGAACGGTCTTTCACTGTGCTTAAAGCATATTTCCCGTCTGGCGAAATTTGGGACAGCAAGCCGAAAGTATATTCTTTATCTTCCCGCTTATAATCCATCCATGTTATGATTTTATTAAATTCAATATCTGTATTTTTTGACACTTGTGTTATGAAATATGAACCTTTGTCGTTCGCATAATCTATGTCCATTCCCATTGTTTTGCCATCCCGTGAAAATGAGTGGCAATTACCGCATACCGGAAAGTTTGTCAGCATTATTTTAGGCTGGGAGTAATGTGAAATACTTGCCATTCTCCAGCTTATAGTAGGCAGATTATCGAATGCAAACCCGAATGGCAGTGGCACAGCCCTGAAGAATACAGGTGCTGCAACTGAATCTTTTGATATGCTGATATTTATTCTGCCTCCATTATAAATTCTCCCGGTTTCATTTTTATTAACACCAATTATATTGACTGTAATATTCCTGCCATATCCGAATTCTTTAATTTCCTCCCATTCGGAAGAATCAGGTTTCCATTTTCTTTCATCCAGGTATTTTGATATAAATTTTATTTTTCCTTCCGATTCAAGCATCACTAACCAATTGTCAATGTCTCCGGGGTCATCCCAGCGGAATGTCGGCGAGGCGATATCAGGAGGGAAAATTGAATTATTATGAGGATAGGATATTGTAATCCTGTCATTTATTCCGGTTGATAATAATTTATCTGCAAAAGTATCCCTGCCATCCTTATTGAAAAAAAGGAACCATGCTCCAAATCCAATAACGACCAGTGCTAAAAAAATTAATAAATAATTTAAATAGTTCCTTTTCTTTTTTTTCGGCATCTGGGGAACTGCCTGTTTATTTTTTTTTGTTTTCATCGTATTTTACTCCGATTAGAATAAAATTAATTATTAAATCACATATTTTTCGCTTTTCTCCACCACTCGTATAATGTTTTGCCTAATAATGCATATCCTTTCGGACGCATATGTTCGTCATAATTCCAATATAAATGATTCCCGGAATTTTCCTCATTTTTTATTATTTCAGTGAAATCATAAAATGGTATTCCAAGAGAGTTACAACTTTCCTTAAGAATCTTCGCATGTATATAAGAGCTTACCTGGTTCCTTGAGGGAACATATGCTATGTATATTTTCTTACCGTATTGAGCCATAAAATTTTCAATCCCGTTCAAATGTTTTGTCAATTTTATCTCTTCGGGCAAATGCTCTTTAAACTGAGCATATTCATCAACTGAATAGGGATTGAATCTGCCTTTCTTTATTGCTTCGGTAATTTTAGATGAAATAAATTTCTCATATCTGCTTGCTTTCTCGGTATTCGACCATGGATTGCTCGGAGCCGGTACCGGTGCAAAAAATGTAAATGGTTTGCTAATCCATCTGTGTGGAACAGTTTTACCTGAAAATACATTTTTTAAAACATAATAAATCCTTGGCAACCACCAGTGTGAATATTCCGGGCTAATCGGTTTTCTAAGCCATTCCGGATTGTATGGGGGGGGCGGAAGGTCGTTGCCATGCAGGATTAAAATCACATGATTTGGCTTAAGTGTTGGCAGCATATCACAAAGCAATCCGCAATAGGTAGAAAAATCCGAACCTCCTATGCCAAGATTAATGAGCTCATAATTTTTACCATTCCGCTGAGCTTCTTTTCCAAAATTTGAAATTATCGTTTCATCTTCTTTCGCAAGATACCCTTCAACAAAGCTGTCACCTAAAAATGCAATTCTTTGTATATCGGGATTTGGTTCGGCACTAAAATCCTTACCCCTGAATCCATATAAATTAAGGCTGATGAGGGATTCCGCTCCGTCAGGATCCGAAGCCCAGATGAATGAAGCATTTGATAAATACTTCAATTCTGAAGAGGAAGCTTCGAAAAAAACCGGGGAATAATTGATACGGTTGAAATTTAATATTTCAGGAACAGGGAATATAATCCTGAATAGTATTTCCTGGAATATAAATAGTATCAATAAAATTAATAAAATATAAGAATATTTTACTGATTTCCGTTTATCTTTTATATTTTTATCCTTATTATCATTAACAGCCTTTTTCATCATAAAAATTGAATTAGGTGAAACAAATTTATTTTACAAATAACTAATTTAATAATCTTTAACTGAATATCTTAATACTTTTTATATTTCTATTTATTATTTTTGAGAAAAAGCATTTGAGTTATGTATATAAGTAATAAGAAATCCATATTGGTGCTCAAGCCTAATTTGAACCAAATGAAAGACTCTGGGATGGCTTTCGTTTTGATTTGCATTATTCTGGGATTATTATCCGGTTCAAAATATTGGTTTTTTATTGGATTAGTACTCCAGCTTTTAAACATGGTATATCCGGGAATTTTTTTCCTGCCGGCAATTTTTTGGTTTACTTTATCGAATATTCTTGGATTTATTTCATCGAAAATTTTATTAACATTAATATTCTTTCTGATAATTACTCCAATAGGTTTGATAAGAAAATTTCTTGGTTTTCTTGGCTTGGGAAATAAAAGCGGTGGATTCGACTCATTAAAATTAAAACAATGGAAAAAGTCTCATGAAAGTGTATTTGTTGTCAGAAAATATAAATTCAGCAAGAAAGATTTGATGAAACCATATTAAATTTTACTTGATAAATATTTTTTAAAATAGTCAGCATTCAATTTTCTATAATTATATATAGATTTAAATTTATGGATTTTCTTAAGGATTTACTCGGCTTTTTGAAGGAACGAAAAAAGTATTGGCTGATTCCTGCTATAATAATACTCCTTTTGATAGGGGTACTGGTTGTATTGACTAGTGGCAGTGCTGTTGCCCCATTTATTTATACTCTATTTTGATGAATTTCATATTCTTTAATCTGAGATTTCAATATAAAGTTATGTTTTATAATAAATGAAGAAAGCAATTTTAGGTATATCGGCATTCTACCATGATTCTGCTGCGGCAATAGTTATTGACGGGGAAATAATAGCTGCAGCACAGGAAGAACGTTTTACAAGAAAGAAAAATGATAGTTCATTTCCCGCGAATGCAATAAAATCTTGCTTGCAAATAGCAGGTATTCGTTTATCTGAGATTTCTGCTATTTCATTTTACGAAAAACCATATATAAAATTCGAGAGATTACTCGAAACTTATCATTCATTTGTTCCTAAAGGATTGAAAAGTTATCTTCAGGCAATGCCGGTATGGATTAAAGAAAAACTTTTCATGAAAAAACTTATTTTGAATGAACTTGAGAAAATCATAAAGACACAAACCTTTGATAAAGGAATTAATTTTGATGTTTATGCTGAAACTTTAGCATTTAAGAATATTCCTTTACTTTTTCCTGAACATCATTTATCTCATGCCGCATCAGCGTATTTCCCATCGCTTTTTGAAGAGGCAGCTATATTGACTGTAGATGGCGTTGGAGAGTGGGCTACTTCAACAATAGGCATAGGAAAAGGAAATACCATAGAAATAATCAGGGAACTTGAATTTCCTCATTCAGTCGGATTACTTTATTCGGCTTTCACTTACTATTGTGGATTTAAGGTTAATGATGGCGAATATAAGCTAATGGGATTAGCACCTTATGGTGATTCCAAATCAGAGCAAACGAAATTTTTCATTGATGCAATTTATTCCGGGGTGGTTGATGTTAGGGAGGATGGTTCAATACTTCTGAACATGGAGTATTTTGATTTTGCTACTGGGCTTAAAATGACAAAAAATAAAAAATGGGAAAAACTTTTTGGTATTGCTCCTAGACAGCCTGAAAGCCTGTTAAAGCAGGATTATGCCAATCTTGCTTATGCCATTCAAAAGGTCACTGAAGATATTTTATTACGTTTAGCGAAAACAGCAAAAGAACTCACTTCATCAGGAAATCTGGTTATGGCAGGGGGAGTAGCATTGAATAGCGTTGCTAACGGTTTGATTTATAAATCACGTTTATTTGATAATATATGGATTCAACCTGCGGCAGGGGATGCAGGTGGTGCTTTGGGTGCAGCTTTGGCTGCTTATCATATTTATTATGAAGATGAATTTAGTAACAATGAAACAGAAAATGGAATTGGCAAAAAAAATGAATCCGGTTCCAAATTTCATGTTTCTGATTACAGAAAAGATAAAATGAAAGCATGTCAGTTGGGACCTTCTTTCTCTGATAATGAAATTAAGTTGATATTGGATTATTATGGAGTAAATTATCATTATATTGATAGTGATGAGGAACTTTTCGATACTGCTTCGACGCTTATTTCAGAAAGCAAAGTGCTCGGCTGGTTCCGGGGGAGAATGGAATATGGTCCTCGTGCATTGGGAAACAGAAGTATTCTTGCTGACGCAAGAAATTCTGAAATGCAGAGGATACTAAATTTGAAAATCAAATACAGAGAAGGATTCCGACCCTTTGCACCTGCTGTTCTCTGGGAAGAAGCTCAAAAATATTTCGATATTGATATTCCTTCTCCTTACATGTTGTTAGTTGTTCCAATTAAAGAATCAGAACGGCATCCTTTAACTGGTAATATTGAAAAACAGGGATTAATGGATAAGCTTTATATCAAGCGCTCCGAAATTCCGGCTGTAACTCATCTGGATTATTCGGCAAGAATCCAAACCGTGAGCAAAGATGATAATCCTGATTTTTACTTACTTATTTCAGATTTTTATAATAAAACCGGTTGCCCGGTCATCATAAATACAAGTTTTAATGTACGTGGGGAGCCAATTGTTTGCTCTCCTTCTGATGCATATAAATGCTTTATGAAAACAGAGATGGACTGTCTCGCAATTGAGAATTTTCTAATTTATAAAGAAGAACAGAAATAAAGGTATAAATATATATTATCTTCAAAATGCACTCTTTAATGAAATATAATATTGGAATTTTTCAATGTCCTCTGTGTAAGAGCAATTTGGATGTTGAAGAAGAGTATATTATATGCAGGGAAAATGGACATAGATTCGATATTATTGATGACATCCCTATTATGTTTACTGAAGGCGGCGGGGAATATGCAGATAAAATTGTAATAAAAGTAAAAAAATTTTACGAAGAAAATCCATTTCCAAATTATGACGATACGGATAATCCTTCATCATTGATTAATAAAGCTGAAGCCTCTGTTTTCGCAAAATTGCTGAATGACGGTCTTCCATTCAATATTAAGATTCTTGAAGTAGGGTGTGGAACCGGACAATTATCCAATTATTTGTCTTTAGCTAACCGCCGTGTATTTGGAATTGATATTTCTTTGAATTCTTTGTTCCTCGCAAATAATTTCAAACGTGATAATTCATTAAAAAATGTATCTTTTTACCAGATGAATTTATTCAAGCCTATATTTAAAGATGAATCATTTGATGCTATTATTTGCAATGGAGTATTGCACCACACTCATGAAGCATATGAGGGTATGAATATAATAACTAAGTTGCTTAAGAATAGAGGTTTTTTGATAATAGGATTATATAATCGTTATGGCAGATTGTTTACAAAATTAAGGAAACCAATCTTCAGATTGACTGGGAATCGATTACATGTCCTTGACCCTTATTTATCGAGAACAGACCTTACTGATGTAAAGAAAAATGCTTGGTTCCTTGACCAGTATCATAACCCACATGAAACCACGCACTCATTTGGAGAAGTACTTGAGTGGTTCAGCAAATCAGGGATTGAATTTATATCTTCAATTCCTGTGTTCGGTAACATCGCATATTTAGATGAAGACTATGATATTTTTCTGAAAAAATCAAGCGGAAGTGTTTTTTCAAGATTTATTACTCAAATTGCAATGCCGTTTATTACAAATAAAGAAGGTGGTTTTTTTGTAATGATTGGCAGGAAAAATTCATAATTAATAAAAAATCCCCGGCTATTATTAAATTTAGTCAGGGAAATATTATTATATTATTCTTAGGATTTCGAATCTAAAATTAATTCAGGCATAGGACCCGGCATCGCTTGTGATAAATCGATTCCATGTACGTCTTTCACTTCATTTATAAACCATTGTGCAAATGGGTCCTGCGATTGACAGAATTTTGCATATGCTTCCATTGGATTTTCTCCCTCCAGGGTTACAATTACAAAATCACCCATAGGTGTATGCTGTAGAAAAGTGCGTTCATGAACTCCAAGACTATTTCTTGAATTCCTGAACTCTTCCTTGCGTTCATTTTTCAATTTATTAGCGAATTGTTCCCATTGCTGTGTTTTTCCTTCTGTAATTGGTGCTGCGAAAGCCATTAATTTTGACATAAAAACCCCTTATATTAATTGTGATTAATTAATTAAGAAATTAATTTATTAAAATAATTAGTCAATACAAAATCTATAATTTGATAAAACTAAATTTTACTACTTTTTAATCCTTTTACATTAACGGATATATAGTTTCACTATATTTGTAGTAAATATTAAATGTACTTACAAGTTTTTTGTTATATTGAATTTAATTAAAAAAACAATAAAATGATTCGACTAAAATTCGATAAAGTAACAAGTTATAATAAAAGAATTTATTTTATTCTACCTGAAGATACTGAGAATAGTAATACTAATAAGTTATATATAAATGAGTTATCAAATTGTTTTGACACAATTAAAAAAATCCTAAATGACAATTCTACAAATCTAAAAATATTAAAAATGACTATATTCCTTAATTGTGAAAACAATTATGACTTTAAAAAGAAAAAGGAGGATATATCAGATTTTATTAGAGCAAAAGAAGATTTTTCATTTTTACCAATAATATTAGTTGCCCAGCCACCTGTAAATAATAAAAATATTGCTATTGAAATTTTAGTTATAAATAAACAATCTGAAGAAATTGGAATTGAATATAAGTACGAGGGAACTTTATCATATTCAAAATTGACATCAGGTGATAATTTTGAAATATATGGTGCTATTTCAGGTCGCGTAAATACAAATGAAAATACAGATAGTAATTTATCAGTTTATCAAAAAGCAAAGGAATGCTTTCGTATTATTAAAAATATATTGCAAGTGAATAATCTTAAAATTGATAACATAGTTAGGCAATGGGGTTATATAGGAAGAATTACAGACTATAATTTTATCAATAGTAACGAAAACTCTTCAAAAATCGAAAATTACCAATTGTTCAATATGGCGAGAGCTGAGTGTTATAATGAATATAATTGGAAATATGGTTACCCTTCTGCAACCGGAATCGGAGAGAATGTTAATGATTGTTCAATTGAATTCATAGCAATTAATGAATCGCCGGAAATCCTGATTATTCCTTTACACAATCCCAAGCAATCGGATGCACACAAATATGAAGGCAAACAATTTAATAGCGAAATTCAAATTGAAACCCAATGCGAACCGGATACTCCAAAATTTGAAAGAGGAAAAATTGTAATCTCAGGTAAATCTTTTGATTTATATGTTTCTGGTACTGCAGCAATCCTCGGAGAAAAATCAATTGGCGGGGATATGGTTGAACAAACAAAAATTACAATTGAAAATATTTTGAGACTTTGTTCAAAAAAGAATTTATTAGAACATGGAATAGATATAAAAAATGAATTACCTGAATTTTCTGCTGTCAGAGTTTATATTAAAAATCCTGAAGATTATTCTTTAGTGGAACCTCTATGCCATGATTTATTTGGCGAAACACCAATTTTGTTTGTGTTAGCCGATGTATGCCGTCAGGAACTATTAATTGAAATTGAAGCATATCTAAATTGTAGTATAGATGTAATTAAGGATTAATTGTATAAGTTAATAATAAAAGTTTTAATTTTGTAAGTTGAAGATAAAAGAATCTTACTGAATAGTAATGAAAGAAAACAATAATAATGAAATATATAACCGGTTTAAATCACGTAAGGTGATTATTGCAGGACCCTGTGCCGTTGAAGATGAAAAACAAATTAACAGGTTAGCCCTAAAAATGAAAGAACTCGGAATTGAGTATTTCCGTGCCGGTGCTTTTAAACCCAGAACTTCTCCAAAAACATTCCAGGGTTTGGGAATAGAGGGCTTAAGTCTTATAAAAAAAGCTGCGTCAGATAATGGATTGTTAGTTGTTTCTGAAATAATGGATAACGGGGAATTGGAAAACTGTTACGACTTGATTGATATAATTCAAATTGGAAGCAGAAGTATGGCATCCTATGGTTTTCTGAAACAAATAGGAAGAGCAACCTCAAAAGACAAAAAACCTGTACTTCTGAAAAGAGGGTTCAACGCAACATTGCAGGAATTGCTTTTTGCTTCCGAATATATCACTAATGAAGGTAATCCTAACGTTATTCTTTGTTTAAGGGGTATCAGGACTTTCGAACAGATTGACTCTGTTTTAAGATTTACTCCTGACCTTGCATCTATACTGGAATTAAAAGAAAAAACAGATTTCCCTGTTTTATTCGACCCTTCACATTCTTCAGGTGATTCCAGGTATGTGGAAAGATTAGCAAAAGCCGCATTGATTCTTGGTTGTGATGGATTATTAGTAGAAGTTCATGACGAACCGGAAAATGCATTAAGTGACGGGATGCAGGCGATTAAACCTGATGTGTTGAAGAATATAATTGAATTCAGAAATTCTATAAATAATCCATTTCAGAATTAGTACTAGAATTGCAGGGAGTGAATGATGGAAAAAATCACACTTAAAACTGCAACTGCTGCAACAAACATATTTGTTGATGTGCCTTTCAACGATTTTAATAAAAATGAATTCCTTAATTTATCAAACAGTGAAAATTATAATAAAATAATTATTATTACCGATTCGAATGTCCGAAAATTCTATGAGAAGTTAATTTCTGAATATCAGATAATTGAATTAGAACCCGGTGAACAAAGCAAAACGTTAGAAACAACCGAGTTAATTTATCATCAATTACTTGATTTTAATGTTGACCGCCATAGCTTAATTGTCGGATTCGGTGGTGGGGTTATATGTGATATTACAGGATTTGTTGCATCAACATTTCATAGAGGTGTGCGTTTCGGATTTATCTCATCAACATTATTGGCTCAAGTTGATGCATCAATAGGCGGGAAAAACGGAGTGAATTACCTCGGCTATAAAAATATTATTGGTACAATTACTCAACCTGATTTTGTAATCTGTGATTCATCACTACTTGACACCCTCCCGGATAAAGAGTATATAAACGGATTAGCTGAAATTATTAAATCATCCCTTGCCGGCAATCCTGATTTATTTAAATTTTTAGAAAATAATTATGTTCCAATAATTAATAGGGACATTACAAAGCTTAACAAAATAATAACTGACACTATAAGTTTTAAAGTATCAATTGTTGAGCAGGATGAAAAGGACATTGGAGTAAGGAATATTCTCAATCTTGGTCATACTTTTGCTCATGCTCTTGAAAGTAAATCAGGTCTTTCTCATGGGGAAGCTGTTTCTATTGGTTTATGCAAATCTGCAGAGTTATCTGTAAAAATGGGTTTTCTTAAACAATCTGAATTTGATAGAATTAAATCATTATTGAAAAAATTCATGCTCCCAATAGAACTCAAATTCAGCATTGAAGAGCTTTTACCTGCAATTGAAAAGGATAAAAAAAGAAATAATAATTTTATAAATTATATTTTGTTGAATGAGATTGGTAAACCGGTAATTCATGGATTTAAATTTGATGATTTAAAGGAATTATTTTAGCAATCATGGAAAAATTATGCGTATCCATATTTGCCGTCGACTTCGATTTTTGCATAAAAGTTGTAAAGAAATATAAATTTGTTGAGCTAAGACTCGATGAAGGTAAACTTACTGAAACACAAATCGGTAAAATAATTACTTCAGGAAATAAAATAATAACTGCTTGCAGAAGTGGATTTATTTCCAATCCTGAAAGGTTTGGTATCCTTCAATCTGCAATAACAAACGGGACAACCTTTATCGACATTGAACACGATTTTCCTTCTAAGTATAAAAATAAATTAATTAAGTCAGCAAATGATTCTGGGACAAATATTATTCTTTCCTACCACAATTTTGAATTCACCCCGGATTATATGGAATTATCAAGAATTGGAAATTTATTATCTAAGGAAGCAGACATTATTAAGATAGTTTGTCAAATAAATAAGCGAAAAGACATGCAGAATATATTCAGATTGTATAAGGATTTTGAACCCGGTAAACTGATTACATTCGGTCTTGGTTATGAAGGTAAGGTTACGAGATTTTCATCATTATTAATGGGCTCACCATTCACTTATGTTTCAATTAAGAAAGGAATGGAAACATCCGAAGGACAATATGATTATAAGGAGATGACTGAGATTCTGAATAAATTAAAATAACTTATTATTTTAATGATAAAATTAATTAATTTTGAATCGTCCTATTAATAGTATTATTAATCATACTGTATAAGGTACTATAAAATGCTCGAAATAACTGCTAATGAAATAAAAACAAAAGGAATTTCATCACTCGATATTATTAATGATGATGGAGACGATGCTGTAATTACCGTTAAAGGTAAAAAGAAATATGTTGTAATTCCAATTGAAAAATATAGTAAAATAAGAGAGCTTGAACTTGAGTTAGCAGTTAAAGAAGTGAAGGATGATATAGCATCAGGGAGGTTTTATTCAAGTGTAAAAAAGCATTTAAAGAAAGTTGCAAATGTATAAAATAGTTTTTACAGAAAGCTATGACAAAAGAGCAAGGAGATTTCTTAAGCAACATCCCGATTTAAGAAAACAATATGAAAAAACACTTGAATTACTTGAATCAAATCCTTTTCACCCTTCTTTAAAACTGCATCCGTTGAAAGGTAGATTGAGGGAATTGCATTCGGTATATATAAATTTAGTCTATAGAATTGTTATTGAATTTATTATACAAGATGATAAGATTATTCCAATTGACATAGGAAGTCATGATGAAGAATATTAATGATTATAACATTTATGCCGTTTGCGGCAGTCCTATTCTGCATAGTAAAAGCCCGTTAATTTATAATGAGCTTTTCAATTATTTACAATACCCTGCATTTTACACCAGGATTGCTTCTGACAATCCCAAAGAGATTTTAGCAATTGCCTCTGAATTAAATATATCAGGTTTGAATATTACAGCCCCTTTTAAAGAAGAAATATTTAAAATGTTACATGATTGTGATGACTACTCAAAAGAAATAGAAGCTATAAATACAGTGACATTTAATGCCAAACAAAATTATGGATTCAATACTGATGTAATTGGAGTTATTGAAACAATAAAACAGAATAAGCTCGACCTTAATAATAAAGAATGTATGATTGTCGGCTACGGAAATGCCGCTAAGGCTGCGGTATTTGGGATTAAAAAGGAATGGGAAAATGCAAATGTATTTATAATCGGAAGGAGCAAAAAGAAAATCGATGAATTTTCAAATAAATTTAATTGTAATATTTATAATAGTAAAGATAATATAAATCCTTACCTGATTATATCAACAATTCCCAGGAATGCATATTATGATATTAATAAATTTCTTTTAAACTGTGAGTATTTCATGGATGCAGCTTATCCGGATTCCATGATGTCCGGAGTGGCGGGAAAATACAAATGTGAAATAATTCCCGGTGAGGAATGGCTAATTAATCAAGCTTTGGCTGCATTCAGGATTTTTACGGGTAAAGAGATTCTCCCATCATATCAAAAAGTTTTAACAGAAGAGATTCTTCTCTCTGGTCAGAATGACAAGAAGGAAAATAAAAGGAATATTTTTTTAACCGGATTTTCAGGTTCAGGCAAAACTTCTATTGGGAAATTACTATCTGAAAAGCTTGGCTACCTATATTTTGATACGGATAAATTAATTGAAGAAAGAGAAAATAAGAGTATAAATAACATCTTCAGCAATTTTGGAGAAGAATATTTTAGAAATGTCGAAAAAGAGGTTTTAAATAAAATCAGTCATATTAAAAATTCGGTAATTTCCTGTGGGGGTGGCACTCTTCTCAGTAATGAAGCTATTAATTTAACTAAAAATAAAGGCAATATTATTTGGCTACATGCAACATTAAAAGATTGTTTAAAAAGATTAAATGTTTTTGATAAACCAATGCTGAAGATGAAAAGTGAATTGGAAATAGAAAATTTATACAATAATAGAAAATATCTTTATTGTAAATCTTCGGATTTGCTCGTTTCTAATTCTGATGAGATATCGAAAACAGTCGGAATTATTGAGAATGAATTAAATTTGAATAAATAATAAATAATAGCATATTAGCAGCAAAACATAAATTAATTAATGGATAAAATTATTAAAAATAACAGCGTAAAAGGACACATTGTCGCTCCTCCGTCTAAAAGCCTGACAATTAGAGCTGTTGCGGCATCTTCCTTGTGTTTGTCTGAATCTGTTATTTATAACTATTCAAAATGTAATGATGCTATTGCAGCAATTGATATTATTAAAGAAATCGGTAGCACAGTAAATTATAATGATAACAATTTATTTATTAGAGGGGGGATACCATCTTCTGATTTAGTATTAAATTGCAGGGAATCTGCTTTTTGCCTGAGATTATTTTCAATTATTACCTCACTATATGATAAACAAATTGAGTTGATTGCTGAAAATTCACTTCGTAATAGGAAAACTGAAAATATCGAAGATATTCTAAAATTTAATGGTGTTAAATGCAAAACAAATAACAGCTATCCGCCAATATATATTAAAGGACCTATAAAAGGTGGGAAATTTATACTTGATTGTTCACAAAGTTCTCAAATTTTAAGCGGCTTATTATTCACTCTTCCACTTGCAGAATCCGATTCTACAATCGAAGTAACTAATTTGAAAAGCAAGCCCTATATAGATATGACACTGGATATTTTTTTTAAATTCGGAATTGATATTCAGAATTATAATTATGAATTATTTAAAATCAAATGTGGACAAAATTATAAACCTGCTGATATTAAGATTGAAGGAGACTGGAGTTGTTCATCTAATTTTCTCGTTGCAGGTGCAATTAATGGTGAAATTGAAATTGGAAACCTAAATATTAATTCTATGCAAGGTGATAAAGTAATTATTGATTTATTATCCTCTATTGGTGTTGAAGTTAAACAGTTAGATAATTCAATAAAAGTTCTTCCATATAATTTAATGCCATTTAATTTTGATGCTGGAGATTGTCCCGACCTGGTTCCTATTCTTACTGTATTGGGTTGTTTCTGCGATGGGGAATCATTCATTTCTGATGTTTCGAGACTTGCTGGAAAAGAATCATCCAGAGCCGAGACGATTGCAAATGAGCTTAATTCAATAGGAGCAAAAATCAAGTTAGAAGAGAATTGCTTGAGAATTGAAAAAACCAAACTTCTTGGAGGCAGAGTTAATTCTCATGGAGACCATAGAATAGCTATGGCTCTTGCTATTGCGGGTTTATCGGCATCCGAACCTTTAACTATTAAGAATGCAGAATGTGTGAGTAAATCATATCCTCTTTTTTGGGAAGATTTTGATAATATTGTAGAAAATTCTGAATTCTGAATTAATTTATTGAATAATAAATTTTAAAGTAGAATATGAAAAAAGAAAATGTTATAGTTGAGAAACCTTATAACTTTGCTGTTAGAATTATCAATCTTTACAAATATTTGGTTGATAATAAGAAAGAATTTGTAATTTCTAAGCAATTATTGAGAAGTGGAACTTCGATAGGTGCTAATATTAATGAAGCCCAGTCAGCAGTTTCTAAAATGGATTTTATTAATAAACTTGGTATCTCAGCAAAAGAAGCCAGAGAAACTGATTATTGGCTTAATTTATTGAAAAGTACAAACTTCATAGACAAAAAATCTTTTAATTCTATTCATAAAGATTGTAGTGAAATTTTAGTTATTATTAATAGTATTATTTTGACGTCAAAGAAAAAAAATGAAAAATAAATTCAGCATTCAGAATTCAGCATTCAGAATTTAGAGGAAAGTTATGAATACATTCGGAAGAATTTTCAGTTTAAGCATATTTGGAGAATCACATGGTCAAGGACTTGGTGTGATTGTGGACGGATGTCCACCCGGAATTAAACTTGTTACAGATGATTTCCTGGCTGATTTGGCGAGGCGTAATCCTATTGAACCGGGTACTACTCCGAGAAAAGAAAAAGATATTCCGGAGTTGGTCTCCGGCATATTTAATGACCATACAACCGGGGCACCAATCACGATTTTATTCAGAAACGAAGATGTTCAAAGTGCTGAGTATAATAAATATGCAGATATGCCGAGACCGGGGCATGCTGATTTTGTCGCTTCAAAAAAATATAAAGGTTTTAATGACTATCGCGGCGGCGGTATGTTTTCAGGTAGATTGACACTTCCATTAATAGCAGCAGGAGTAATTGCAAAAAAATTCATTGAAAAGATTAATATTCATGCAAAATTGATTTCAGCAGGCGGCTCTGAAAATATTGAAGATGCTATTAGGCAGGCAGAAGTTGAACAAGACAGTATAGGCGGTGTAGTCGAATGTATTGCTGAAAATATCCCGGTTGGATTGGGTGAACCCTTCTTTGACGGTATTGAATCTTTATTAAGTCATCTTATCTTTTCTATACCGGGTGTGAAAGCTGTTGAATTTGGAGCAGGGGTATCTTCAGCTTCTATGAAGGGTTCTGAATTTAATGATGTTTATATTAGCACTGACGGAAAAACCAAAACAAATAATGCAGGAGGTGTTAGCGGGAGATTAACAAATGGAAATGAACTTGTAATTCGAGTTACTTTTCGTCCACCTTCAAGCATAGGTAAATCTCAAAAGACTTTGAATTTTGCAACGGGCAAGGAAGATATTTTAGAAGTAAAGGGCAGACATGATGTTTGTTTTGCCAGAAGAACACCTGTTATTGTCGAGGCGGTGGTTGCAATAACATTAGCTGACTTGTTTTTAATTAATAATTAAATTTGATTATGATTAGAGAACTCAGAATAAAATATTTAATATTATTATTGCTCTTTTCTTCAATATGTTTTGCTTCGGAGCATTTTAATACAATTGATGATAAAATTGAATATTATAAAAACAAGTATGTTGCAAAGTGCTTGAATGAAAAAATTACTGATAATTTTGGTAACGGATTCGATGCTCTTTATGGTACACGCAATATGAGGACAATTCTGTATGGCATTGCATACAGGGGAGGTGCCAATAATTTTTATAACAAAACCTGTAAAAGAGATAATCATAATCCACTTCCTGAAAATGGATTGATGAATCTATCAAAGGAAGGTTTTTCAAATGCTGTGTATCTTTACTCAAAAAATTTTGACAATTCGAAGAAATTGTTCGTTGAAACAAAAACGAATGATACTTTAAAATATATTAGTATTTCCGGTTCAAACAGAAAATCATTGAGGAAAATTATAGAATTGGTGGACGATGTAATAAAAAATCCCGGGAAAGGACCTGTCTATTTCCATTGCTGGAACGGATGGCATCAGTCCGGTTTAATTTCATCAGTGATATTGATGCAATTCTGTGATTATACAAATGAGCGTGCATTGAAGTATTGGATTGATAATACCGATGGTGTAAATAAAGGGTATGAAAATGTGAAGTTTTTGGTGAAAAGCTTTAAGCCATTCGGAGATATTAAAATTGACAAGAAGTTACAACAAAAAATTTGTCCCTGTGAAAATGGTAACAAATAAGAAGATTGATTATCAAATATTAAATCCTGTTGAAAATGATTTAAAGGATTTGATTAATCTGAATACATTTTATTTTGCTAAAACCGAACAGACAAACAAGGTTCTGAATATTCCTGACAATATGTACCTTAATTATGCTGAATATATAACAAAAAAAGCTCTTGACTCAGACCAAATTTCAATAGCAAAACATAATGGAAATATTATCGGATTTCTGATTTGGGAGGATTATTGCAAACCTCTTGTTGAAGGAATAACAGGAAATCCTGATGTATATAAAATAATTGCTCCCGAATTAGAATTTGTTGAACTGTTAGAAAAAGAATTGAATAAAAAATATCAATTCAAGGAATATGAGTGTGCAAAACTAATGCAGGCAGGAGTACTTCCTGAATATCATAATCAAGGGATAGCTACTTCTCTTGCTGAGGAGGCAATTGCTAATATTAATAGGAAGGGCTATAAATATATAATTGCAGACTGCACTGCAGATAATTCATGGCAGGTTCTATTAAAATTAGGATTCAAAATATTAACTGAAATAGCTTATTCTGATTTCGAGCATAATGGCTCAAAAACCTTTGCAGTATTGGAAGGAAAGAGAAGACTCGTTATAAAACAGCTTTAAAACAAATATGTTACCGAACCTACGAAATATGTATTGTATAAATTACCTGTGTCAATGTCTTCGCTTTGCATTGTACCGGCTCGATATAAAGGGATAAAAGAACGGGTACCATAAAAAGTAAACGATAAATCTTCTGTTAATTGTTGTGAACCTCCTATACATATTCCGAAATCGTACCCTCGAACATTATTATAGGAATCTCTTTCTTCTAAATGGTCATCGTAAAATCCACCTTCGCCTACGACTACCCTTATTTTCACAGGATGTCTGCCTCCAAGTAAAAATGAAGATTGGCATCCTATGTACAATGTGGTTGAACCTGCTATGCTATAACTTAGAAAAACCGGCACATCAAGATAAACAAGAGACATGTCTCCGCTGATGTGTACATTATAAAAAGTTGGAATCCACCCTATTTGCCCGTTTACTTCAGTTTCTACAATTGTATCGCGTTTATACCCTGCTGTGTATTCTACACCTTTTATTGCCATAGATATTTCTGGTCTCAGGCAAAAATTATCACTCAATTTAAAATTAAAATACATTCCGAGATAGGGACCGAAAAGTGGGGAACCGTCATAATTTTGTACATTCTTTACTGGTATTGGACCTCCGAACACAACACCTCCCATCATTCCATAGTTGAATGAATCATTAGATAAAGTAATTATCCGGAAGTATCCCTTCTCATCAAAGTTTGATTAAACTTGTATATGCCAATATAAATTGAACAGCTGTCATTATTTGCTGGAAAATATTTAAAATATCCTGAGAATTTTTTCGGTTTGACAGTAAAGGGTTTTCCCTGTATTACATAACTCGGCATTGACGGGTCAAATACGCCGGTCATAAGTAATCCGGTTATTATAAATGAACCGTAACTCATAGTCTCAAGACGTATAGAATAATCTCCGGAATAGGAATCGGTCGATTTTGTTGCTGTCACCGGACCTGCGATTAACTTCAATTTATTTAGAGTAGTCCACCAGTTTCCTATTAAGTCCTCATATAAGAATTCCCCATTTTCAGCTTTAATGTCTTTCCAGTGTTCAAAGTCAGGTACTGCAAGTCTGTCTGTGTAAGTAAATGTTGAATCCTTAGTATTGTTTTTTTCTGTTGGTTGATTGTCAGAGCAAGACATAAATAGTGTAACAAAGCACACTGTTATTGCACATAAGATGTATTTACTACACATGAGAATCTCCTTGAAAATTTAAAAAGGTTCGAGTTCCATCAATAGAGCATCTTTTTCAACAGCTTCCCCTTCATTAACTTTAATGCTCTTTACTTTTCCCCTCACAGGCGATTTCAAAGCATTTTCCATTTTCATCGCTTCTACAATTAATAAGCTGTCGCCTTTATGTACTTCTGCTCCCGGTTCAACAAGTATTTTAACAACCATACCCGGCATTGGTGCTTTAATCTGTCCACCACGAACACCGGCACCTGATGCGGAAGTTTGAACGAATTTTCCAAGCATCTTCTTTGTTTCATTTGTAACATCAATTTGATAAGAAAGTCCGTCAAAAGAAACAATCAAATTCTGATTCTCATCAACTACAAGTTCAACCTGAAGCAATCTCTGATTAACTGCAAAAGAAAAAATATTTTCACCATACTTTTTTAACAATTCAACCTGAAACGGCTTTCCGTTCAGTTTAATGGTCGAATAATCATTCTTATCATACTGTGTATAATATTCTTTATCTTCAATTTTTAAAACCAGGTCTTCCATATTTTACCCTTGTCTTCTCAACATCAGTTCTGCCTGCTTCCACTTGCTTGTATGCGGTTTTGAATTAGTAATTGGAACTTGTGAACCTCTGAAAATTCTATAGCCGTAAGCCGCAATCGCAGCTATCAATTCATCATGTTCAGCTTTCATTTTACTCAACACTTCAAAGTCAAAAGAATTTTCGATAAAGCCTGTATCAAAATATCCATATCTGAATTCGGGATGTTTCATTACTGCAAGTTCAAATGGGATTGTTGTCTTGACTCCTTTGATTGTATAATGCTTCAATGCTCTTTCCATCCTGCTGATGGCTTCCAACCTGTCCTTTCCCCACGAAACAAGTTTTGCAAGCAGAGGGTCAAAATATATTCCAATCTCAGTTCCAGTCTCAACTCCGCTGTCAATGCGGACTCCCTTTCCTCCCGGTTCTCTCAAATATTTAATTACTCCGGTATCAGGAAGAAAATTATTGAAAGGGTCTTCTGCATAAATTCTGCACTCAATTGAATGTCCTCGAAATTGGATATCTTCCTGACTGAATGATAGCTTTTCTCCTGCTGCAATGCAAATCTGTTCTTTTGCCAAATCAAGTCCTGTTATTCTTTCAGTCACAGGATGCTCCACCTGCAAACGAGTATTCATTTCAAGAAAATAAAAGTTCTTGTTTTTATCAAATAGAAATTCAACTGTTCCTGCGTTAACATACCCGCAGGCTTTTGCGGCATTGACAGCCACCTCGCCCATCTGCTGTCTAAGCTCAGGCGTGAGAACTGTTGACGGTGCTTCCTCTATAACTTTTTGATGACGTCTTTGTATCGAACAGTCTCTTTCGCCGAGATGAACATAATTACCATGTTCATCGGCTATGATTTGTATTTCTATATGCTTTGGATTCTCTATGAATTTTTCTAAATATATAGAATCATCTCCAAATGCTTTTAGAGATTCTCGTTGTGCGGCATCGAAACTATCGGATAATTCTGATTGCTTAAATACTTTTCTCATGCCTTTGCCGCCGCCGCCGGATGATGCTTTTAATAACACAGGGTAACCAAGTTCTTTAGCAATTTCTTTTGCTCTGTTAATGTCCGTAATTTTTTCCGTAGTCCCCGGAACAATCGGAACACCTGCTTTAGCCATTAATTCGCGTGCCTTGGTTTTATTTCCCATCACCTCAATAGCATGAGGCTTAGGTCCAATGAACTTGATACCTGAATCAGCACATGCCTGAGAAAATCTTGCATTCTCCGATAAAAATCCGTAACCCGGGTGAATTGCTTCTGCTCCGCTTTTCTTAGCTATATCAATTATCTGTTGAATATCGAGATAACCTGCTTTCGGTGTTTCCGATTCAAGCTTATATGCATAATCGGCATAATGAACAAAAGGCATTTCTTTGTCCACTTCATGGAATATTGCAACAGAATCTACTCCAAGCTCTTTAGCTGCTCTCATTACTCTGACAGCAATTTCACCTCGGTTCGCTATTAAAATCTTCTTAAACATTTTTTTCTAATTGTACCCTATTATCATTCAAAACTTGCATACAAATTCTTAACCGGTATGCCTCCTATAGTTCTGTCCTTATATTTTTCTCTGATATTCTGCAATGACGAAATCAATTCAGTAGAAGATATCCCGGACCTGATCGAATGCCATGATTCCAGGAATGCCGCTAGATGGTCTCCGGCTCTTATTAATTCACCATCATAGGGCTGAAATTCGTCTGAATTATAATTCCCTGTTATTTCTTCTACGCTTAAATTCTTTTTTATTTTCCTCTTAATGTTTACTTTATTTGCAAATTCATCTTGTGTGAAATATTTCATCTCTTCAATCCATGCATCTTCAATATGCGGAAATATTTCTTTCTCTGCCAGCTCTCTCTCCAATGTTTTGATTAGTATATCAAATTCTGCAGATGATTCTTTAACCGGTGATATTATATCCCTCGTAACAGCTTCTGGAAGGTCATGGAACAAACCCCCAAAAAAATTATTATATATCCTTTTATTGCAATGTGGCAATTCTCTTGTTAGAAAATATGAAATGCACGCTACAAGTAAACTATGCCCCAGAACTGATGTTTTAGGGACTCTTGGTGTCTGTGCCCATCTTATTTGGAATCTCAACTGGGAACACATATCGATGAAATTATAAATTGTTTGGCGGGACATCAATTTTTGTACTCCGATTAAATCGCTGAACGCATGTATATCATTCAGAAGCTCCATTTCGATTTCGTTATTTTGATAGCTTGTCGGATTAGTTACTTTAACTATCTGAAACTCCCAGTAGCTTGCATATATGTGAGATGCATCGAGAATCCTCTGGCTTAATGAATTATTATCGGATGTATTAAATAAGAAATTCTTCAATTCCTCTTTAATTGTAGTATCTTCTATTTTAGTTACCAGGTGAGTATAAATATATTCATTTAATTTCGCAAATACTTCTTTGTTTTTTTTAATTTCCCTGTAAATAGGTGATTTGATATCAGAAATAACGATTCTGCGAAGTAGTTCAAATATTCCGCTTCTAATCAATTCAATCCAGTCAATCCTTTTTCCTGAACCTTCCTCATATTTTCCGAGGCAGTATGCGATAATCATTTTATGGGCATGTTTGTCCATTTCGATAAGTTCCATAGGTCTTATGCGGTCATTCCATCTTTGAATATGAAATGCCCTGAAAAGCTCGTTTACTAGCGATGAATTGACTATCATAGTTTTAAGATACTTAATTTAAAAAATCAAAAATATCAATTTCTATCTAATGTTCCATATATATTTGTTGAACTAATAGAAATGATAAATATTAAAATAATTCTCTACCTGCCGGTTTACCTGGTTTTATTTCTTTGTGTATATTCTTTGAATTAATACCATCAACCAATTTCCTTAGCGAATATTTTTTATCTTTTATAAGTTTCACCATCGCTTCCTTATGTGCTTTTATTGTACTGTCCAAATCCTTTTTGGTATGAGATGTCGAAATAAACATTGCCTCGAACTGTGCAGGTGCAAGATAAATTCCCTGCTCCAGCATTGAATGAAAATATTCAGAATATTGGTTTGTATCAGATTTTATTGCAGATTTATAATCATTCACTGAATCAGAAGTCATAAACTGACACAGCATTGAACCAACCCGATTGATTGTAAATTTCAGTCCTGATTCTTTTAAATTTGCTTTCATTCCTTTTTCAAGATATGCAGATTTTTCTTCGAGTGTTTTATAAATTGAAAGATGCTTTTTAATATATGATAGTGCTGCCACACCTGCAGCCATTGCCAATGGATTGCCGCTCAAAGTACCCGCCTGGTAAACCGGACCAAGAGGTGAAATCTTTTCCATTATTTCCCTTTTACCGCCGAAAGCACCAACAGGCAAACCACCGCCAATGATTTTCCCGAAAGTTGTCAAATCCGGTTTGATCCCGTAAAGCTCTTGTGCTCCGCCCGAAGCAACACGGAATCCTGTCATCACTTCATCAAATATCAGAACAATTTTTTCATCAGTACATAAATTTCTTAATTCTTTCAGAAACTTTTTATTTGTAGGAACTACACCCATATTCCCGGCAATAGGTTCGATAATAACAGCTGCAATTTTATTTTTGTTTTTACTAACCAGCTTTTTTACTGAATCAATATCGTTAAAATCAGCAATCAATGTATCAGAAGCAGTTGCTTTAGTTACCCCTGGGCTTGTCGGTACACCGAATGTCAAGGCACCTGAACCGGCTTTAATGAGGAATGAGTCACCATGTCCGTGGTAGCAACCTTCAAACTTAATGATTTTATCTCTCCCTGTGTAACCTCGTGCAAGACGAATTGCTGACATCGTTGCTTCTGTGCCGCTATTCACCATTCGGACAAGTTCAACAGAAGGAACTAACTCACAAATTAGCTTTGCCATTTTTATTTCAAGTTCAGTTGGTGCTCCGAAACTTGTTCCGTACTCAATTGCTTCAGCAAGTGCTTTCTTAATGAACGGTGGGTTATGTCCGAAAATATGAGGTCCCCAGCTTCGTATATAATCAATGTACTCATTCCCGTCAACATCCCAAATCTTAGAAGTGATTGTCATAATTTTTACTTTTTATTTAATTCAATCCTATCTTCAATATCCTTAACACTCGGTAATTGTTTCTTAATATCCATTGGAAGTTTTTCGGTTAGCTTATAATTACTAATTCCGATTGGATTGTTAATATTCATCAAAGAATATTCTGCTACAATTTTATTTGATTTTTTACATAGCATAAGCCCTATGGTCGGATTATCATTTGGAGATTTTACTTGCTCATTGAAAGCATTTAGGTAGAAATTTAATTTACCAGCATATTCAGGTTTGAATTCGTCTACTTTTAATTCTACTAGAAAATAGCAATGTAATCTTGTATGATAAAAAACTAAATCAACATAAAAATCATCGCCTCCTACAATCAGCAATTTTTGTTTGCCAAGAAATGCAAAACCATAACCAAGTTCCATCAGAAATTTAGATATATTATCGAGCATTGAGCTTTCCAAATCCTTTTCCTTTGATTTTCCGGATAATCTGATAAAATCAAGAGTGTATGGATTTTTCAGCAATTCATTTGCTAAATCAGATTGTGGCTGTGGCAAGGTTAATTTAAAATTTGTAATTGCCTTCCCTTGTCTTTCGAATAGTTTCGTTTCAATTTGATCAATTAAAATACTTCTGGACCAGTTATTTTCAATGGTATTTAGAATGTAGAATAAGGCAGGATCAATATCTTGACACTTAGTTATAATCTGAATATGATGTCCCCATGGCACGAGAGATAAAATATCTTTTATTTCAAATTTATTTTGGGCAACAGCTTGTTGCCTGAATTGTGATTTATTTTTTTCCCGGTGCTGTTTCGAAATTTGGCTAACAAGTTGTTGGCTTTTTTGAATTTCTGGATTAAATTTAAATTGTTCCACAGGTTGTGGGAGTTTTAATTTCCCTGAAATTTGGCTAACAAGTTGTTGGCTATTTATAGAACTATTTGAATAGAAAGAATACCACTGTCTTATATATTTAAGGTTTGATAAAGAAAATCCCTTCATCTCGGGAAATTCCTCAATTAAATCTTTGCTCAATTGTTCAACAAAACCATCTCCCCATTTTGTTTCTTTCTGTTTCTGTACGATTGCTTCACCCAAATTCCAATACATCAAAATAAGTTCTGAATTAACCCGGACAGCAGCTTTAATTTGGGAATTTCGTACTCTTTCCTTAATATCTTTTAATATCCTGATATAATCCGAATTTTTAATCAGTGCATTTTTCATAATTAAAACTACTGTTCCTACTTGAATATTATCTTGCTTTTCGTTATTGTCATTATTTATTCTCTATGACTTATATTGCTTATAATAAGAAGCAGTATGTGCAAATTTTGCACATACTGAATTTTTGTTAAGTTCTTCAGTTTTAAAAATGTTATTTATATGTTTTGTAATTACTGATCTTTCAGTTTCAAATAATTCAGCTATTTGTTTTTGTGTCATCCAAATAGTTTCATTATCAACTTTTACTTCTATAGTTAAATTTCTATTTTGTTCTTTATAAACAATTATACTCTTATTTTTTTCAATCATAATAACCTCATGAATGCAATTTTAAAATAAGAATTTACACAAATAGAGTTATACTCTTGAGCTTGTTTGAATAATATTTTGCTTTTTGTGGTTGTCATAAGTTTATTTCACTTTCTCCATCCACCTCGCCACATCCTTCGCAAAATACGTTATAATCATATCCGCTCCTGCACGCTTGATTGCCGTGAGTGATTCGAGCATGATTTTCTCTTCGTCCAACCAGCCGAGCCGGGCGGCGGCTTTAATCATGGCATATTCACCGCTCACCTGGTATGCTGCTGTAGGCATACCAAATTCATGCTTCACTCTATAGATGACATCTAAATATGCTCCCGCGGGTTTTACCATTACAATATCTGCACCTTCAATAATATCCTCTTCGATTTCCCTCATAGCTTCATCACTGTTTGCAAAGTCCATCTGGTGAGATTTGCGGTCACCGAACTTTGGTGCACCCTCTGCGGCATCTCGAAAGGGACCATAATATGAAGACGCATATTTTGCCGAATAGCTCATAATAGGGATTTTCCCGAATCCATTTTCATCAAGAATAGTTCTTATTGCAGCGACACGACCGTCCATCATATCGGATGGTGCGATTATATCAGCACCTGCCTGTGCGTGTGTCAATGCAGACTTCGAAAGAAGCTCTATAGTCTCGTCATTCAATATTTCATCGCCTTTTACAATTCCACAGTGTCCGTGGGATGTGTATTCGCACATGCAGACATCAGTAATCACTACTAGATTTTGCACTTCCTTTTTGATAGCTCTAACTGCTCTCTGTATTATTCCATTTTCATCATAACAATCAGAACCTGTTTCATCTTTCTTCTCAGGTATCCCAAACAATAGAACAGCAGGGATTCCTAATTTAACACACTCCTTGCACTCTTTGACAATATTATCAATTGACTGCTGGTAAACACTTGGCATTGAACTCACTTCTTTTTTGATATTTGTTCCATTAACTACAAATAAAGGATAAATCAAATCGGATTTGTTTAGATGTGTCTCTCTCACCATATCTCTGATTATAGGATTATAGCGAAGCCGTCTTAACCTTCTGAATTCAAAATTTTCCATTTTTATTTCCTTTGTTAAAACCTTTGTGTACTTCGTGAAATTCTTTGTGTCCTTTGTGTTAAAAAAAATTTTCACGCAAAGTTCGCAAAGTTAATCGCTAAGAACGCAAAGAATAAAATTTAACTTTTATAATCAACTAAACTGCTTCTTTATTATGTTCAATGCTCCGCCTGCCTTGAACCACTCGATTTGTGCCTCATTATAAGTATGATTCAATTTTATTTCATCTTTACTTCCGTTTGTATGATTAAAAACCATTGTCAAAGGCATACCCGGAGCAAATGTTTTCAGTCCAAGTAAATCAATCGAATCATCTTCCTGAATTATATTATAATCCTCTTTATTAGCAAATGTCAGTGCCAGCATACCTTGTTTCTTTAAGTTTGTTTCATGAATACGTGCAAAAGATTTTGCGAGAACCAATCTCACACCAAGATGTCTCGGCTCCATAGCGGCATGTTCTCTTGATGAACCTTCACCATAATTCTCATCACCTACAACTACAGTTCCAACACCCTTTGCTTTGTAAACTCTCTGTACATCTGGAACGCCAGCATATTGTCCTGTCAACTGGTTCTTCACTTCATTCGTTTTTTCATTGAATGAATTTACAGCACCGGTCAACATGTTGTTCGATATATTATCCAAGTGTCCTCTGTATTTGAGCCATGGTCCTGCCATCGAAATATGGTCTGTTGTGCATTTCCCTTTAACTTTAATCAGAAGTTTCAATCCCTTCAAGTCATCTCCCTGCCATGGTTCGAAGGATGAAAGTAGTTGAAGTCTGTCTGATTTCGGGTCAACGATAACCTGAATTCCTGAACCATCTGCTGCAGGAGCCTGGTATCCTGCATCTTCAACTGCAAATCCTTTTGATGGTAGTTCTTCACCTGTTGGTTCAGCCAGCATAACTTCCTTACCATCTTCATTAACAAGTTTATCTTTTATTGGATTGAATAATAATGAACCGGCTATAGCCATTGCTGTTACCATTTCAGGTGATGCGACAAAGCTGTGTGTGTTTGGATTACCATCATTACGTTTTGCAAAATTCCTGTTGAATGAAGTTAATATTGAATTTCGTTCCTGTTTGTCTGCTCCGGGTCTCATCCATTGTCCGATACATGGTCCGCAGGCATTAGCCAGAACAACACCTCCGATTTTTTCGAATGTTTCAATAAATCCGTCACGTTCTATTGTATATCTGACAAGTTCGGAACCAGGTGTAACTGTGAATTGCGATTTCACTTTAAGTTTTTTATCAACCGCCTGTGTGGCAAGTGAAGCAGAACGGGAAATATCTTCATAAGAAGAGTTAGTGCAGGAGCCTATTAATCCCACATCAAGTTTTTCCGGATAATTATTTTCTTTCACTGCCTGTGCGAATTTCGATATGGGCCACGCTAAATCAGGTGTGAACGGACCATTAATATGCGGCTCTAATTCTGATAAATTAATTTCAATAACCTGGTCGAAATATTTTTCAGGATTATCATAAACTTCTTTATCTCCGGCAAGATGTTGTGCAATATTCTTTGCCAAATCTGCGACTTCCTTGCGGTTTGTTGCGGCTAAGTAATTATACATCTTATCATCGAATCCGAATATTGAAGTCGTCGCACCAATTTCAGCACCCATATTGCATATTGTGCCTTTTCCTGTGCATGAAATGGAATTGGCTCCTTCTCCAAAATACTCAACGATAGCTCCTGTGCCGCCTTTTACTGTTAGTATTCCTGCAACTTTCAGAATGACATCCTTTGCAGAAGTCCATCCCGACATTTTTCCTGTAAGCTTAACACCAATCAATTTCGGAAATTTCAGTTCCCACGGAAATCCTGCCATGACGTCAACTGCATCAGCACCGCCGACTCCGATTGCTACCATCCCGAGACCGCCTGCATTTACTGTATGCGAATCAGTTCCAATCATCATTCCGCCTGGAAAAGCATAGTTCTCTAAAATTACCTGGTGAATAATTCCTGCACCGGGCTTCCAGAATCCAATGCCATACTTATTAGAGACAGAAGAAAGAAAATCATATACTTCCTTATTCATACCTTTTGCAGCTTCGAGGTCTTTTGCTGCATTAATTTTTGCCGGTATAAGATGGTCGCAGTGTACTGTACTTGGTACTGCTACTTTGGGACGACCAGCCTGCATAAACTGCAATAAAGCCATCTGTGCTGTTGCATCCTGCATTGCAACCCTGTCAGGTGCAAAATAAACATAATCTACTCCCCGCTTAAATTCTTTCAGTGGGCTGTCGGGATGAAGATGTGCATATAATATCTTTTCGGCAAGTGTCATTGGTTTGCCGGTCATTTTTTTTGCTTCATCAACTTTATTTGCAAAAGATGAATAGCGTGCTTTAATCATTTCAATGTCGAATATCATAGTTTAATTCCTGATTATATATAACAATAATAAATATCAAAAAAACAGATTTACAAATTAAAAAACTGATAGGATTATTCAAATTTTATTTATGAATTGGTGATTTGAATATAACCGATTAACTCAATAAATGTCTTGATTGATGAATATTTAAGCTTATGGAAACAAATTAAAAATATGAATTGCTACTACTTTTAAGTAGTGAAGAAAAAAATAATAGCCGATAAACGGGATTTACCCCTTAAAATAATGTAGGGACACAAAATCTTGTGTCCCTACAAAAAACTACCTCCACTATCTAAAGACAATGGCTATTCATTTTAATTCTTCTCCAACTCCCTGTAGCAGAACCACCAATCGTAGTTATCGTATTTTCCTTGTTTGTACTGTGCTGCCTTGATGTCAGTAGCAGGCGGCACAATTACTTTGCTTCCCAATATTTCGTTATTAGGCCAATTAGCAGGCATTCTGACAAGCTCTTTATCAACGATTTGCAATGCCTTTACCATCCTGATTAATTCATCAATATTGCGTCCCATCTCCTGCGGATAATAAAGAATTGCCCTCAAAATTCCCTCGTTGTCAACGATGAAAACTGCACGAACCGTGTCCTTGCCTTTCCCGGGATGAATCATCCCCAGTGTTTGTGCAATTGACCTGTCATCTGCAATTATGGGAAACTTAATTTCTTCCTTCAAGTTTTCCTTTATCCAATCCACCCATTTAATGTGTGAAAAAATCTGGTCAATGCTCAATCCGACTAACTCGGTATTCAGCTTTTTGAATTCATCGTATCTCCTGTTGAATGCAACAAATTCTGTTGTGCATACAGGTGTGAAATCAGCCGGGTGGCTGAACAGGATAAACCATTTTCCTGCAAAATCTTTCGGTACTCTCAATTTACCGAATGTTGTTTGTGCTTCGAATTCAGGGAATTTGCTCCCAATCGAGGGAAACGTGATTTCATTTGTCATAATTTATACTCCTTATAATTTAATTATTCATTAATAAAAATCTAAAAAAAATTTAATTTGCATGTATCTTAATATATTTACCTCTTATCTGCAATTGTATATCATTAATCTCCAGGTTCGGAATCTTGTTTTTGGAAAAGAATTTTTTCAAAATCTTATCGAGTTCAGGATTGTAATAATCTTTTATTTTGTTGTCATTCTCAACGAAAATATGATGGTGCATATCGGTAACGGAATCATATCTTGCAGTAATCGAATCCGTATTGACTATTCTGATTATTCCACACTGTCTGAACACTTCCAAAGTATTATAAACTGTACTCAAAGAAATGCTCGGATAATCCTTTTTGATCTGCTTGTAAATTGATTCGGCAGTCGGGTGAGAATAATTATTAGTCAACGCTTCGAGAATTACGAGACGCTGAACTGTTGCTTTCAATCCGGCATTTGCCAAAGTTTTCCTGATTTGTGCTTTCCTATTCATAGTTTTTTAAATTTATGATAATTATTCCGAGTTAATAATCGTTCTAAATTAGGAATTATTGTAAAATAATATTTTTATCTTTTAAAATCGATGTGGAATTAGATAACTATCCGGAGTAACTCCCGACAGGATTTGATTATTAAACTACTTCTCCAAACAATGTTGCGGATGTACTGCCTGTTATATTAACCTTAAATACATCGCCTTCTTTGATGCCATTCAGTGAAGGAAATACAACCACTTTGTTAGTATCTGTTCTCCCCATCCATTCCTGCGGATTTTTCTTGCTGGGGCTTTCGGCAACAATTGTATGAGTCCTTCCTATTTCTTTTTCATTCAGTACTCTCGACACTTTATGCTGAAGCTCTATGATTTCGTTTAATCTTCTTGTTTTTTCTTTGTCAGGAACATCATCCTCCATTGCTAATGCTTTTGTATGTTCACGCGGCGAGTATTTGAACATAAATGCACCGTCATATCCCACTTCTTCAATCACTCTGAGTGTCTGCTGATGGTCTTCCTCTGTTTCTGTAGGAAATCCTGCTATAATATCAGTTGATAATGAACATCCCGGCATCAATTCTTTTATTCTCTTTATTCTTCCGAGATAATGCTCGACTGTATATCCCCTGAGCATCAAGTCAAGGATTCTGTTTGAACCGGATTGAACAGGCAGATGAATATACTTACAAATATTATCATACTCTGTCATTGTTTCAATTAGCTTGTCGCTCATATCCATCGGATGTGAGGTCATATATCTGAAACGTATTTCTGGTGTAGCTTTGGCACAAGCCGCGAGAAGGTCTGCAAAATCCTCTCCCGTTTGCCTGTCCTTGTAACTGTTGACATTTTGTCCGAGCAAAGTAATTTCCTTGAAACCTTTCTCATTCAAATTTTCAACTTCCCTTACAACCGTGTCCAGACCTCTTGAACGTTCCCTGCCACGGGTATACGGCACTACACAATAGGAACAGAAATTGTCGCACCCTCTCATAATCGAGAGCCAGGCAAATACTCCGCTTGTGTGTAATGGCTCTATGTCATCATAAGTTTCCACCCTGCTTAATTTGACTGCAATTCCTTTTGTGCCATGTCTCGCATCCTCTATTAGCTGGGGTACTTTGCGGAACTCATCGGGACCGACGACAAGGTCAACTATCTGTTTTTCCTCGATGAGGCTATTTCTCAACCGTTCAGCCATACAACCGAGTATTCCTACCACAAGTTCTTTATTCTGCTTCTTATACTTTTTCAAATGTATTAAGCGTTCGTGGATTTTCCTTTCGGCATTATCCCTGACCGAGCAGGTATTTAGAAGTATTGCATCTGCATCGTCTGGATTATTGATTACTGAAAACCCTGAATTTATCAGAATGGATGATACGATTTCAGTATCGCTGAAATTCATCTGGCATCCGTAAGTTTCTATATATACTTTATCTTTTTTATATGTATTTGTATTGTTTTCCATTAGCTTCTTTATTACAAAAATCAATTTGACGTAAACTCAATGAACTTATTTACCTTCTTGTTCGGAAATATAAATAAAACTTGCAACTTATATCATTTTTTCCTATTTTAATCAGGGTTATAATATATTCGATGCATTACAGGATAACATTATATAATAATAGCGATTTTTTTAATAACCTTAGCAATCAAACCGAGCATTAGTTATTGTTGCTGAATTCAGCTGTCAAAATACCTTAAAGGTATTCATATTTCTTAGTTATGACAACACTTTTAGTGTATATAAATATGTCTAACTATATAAGGCAGGCTGCAATGAAAAAAATTTTACTGTTAATGGCATTTCTACTGATGCCACTTTATCTGTTAGCTCAGACTGCTGATTTCGGGGATGCACCCGACAAATCACAGAGTGTTACCTGGTGGGGCAGAACAGCTCAATTCCCTACCTTGCTTGGTTCAAATGGTCCCCGCCATACCAACGGTTCAAACAGCACTTACTGGATAGGGCGAAGAATGTCACCGCATGTCAATAGCACTACGGTTGAAGTTAACGCTAATGTAATTAACAATGACTACGATGACGGACAGCCGTTTTTGTTTGTCTATCTCGTTGGCATACCCGCTCCTGCAGCGGCTTTCGTACCAATTACCACAAGCCCGGCTCACAATCCTAATCAAGACCTTTACATCAATGTCTGTATCGATGTTGATAATGATTTGGATTTTGACGGCACACCCGATGTCAATTGGGTTGTACAAAACAAAAAAGTGAGAATGCCTGCAGATTCCACAATGGTATTTTCTCACGGATGGTTCGGATTCGGAAGCGATTTACTTTTGTTTCCGGTTTGGCTTAGAGTTACTGTTACAGACCAGCCGATATTGAGTGCCTGGGATGGCAGTGCTGCCGGACCCTGGGCATTTGGAGAGACTGAAGACTGGTGGTATGTGTTCGGCAGAGGAGGAGGTGGACGTGGTCCTAAAGGCGGCGGTGCCGGTGGTGGCGGCGGCGGCGGCGGAGGAGGAGGGGGTGGAAATCCTCCGGACGCTAAATGTGTACAGGTAATCTATCCTCCTGTAATTTATGTTCATTGTGATGAAGTGAAATGCTTTAAGGTGGGTGTAAGAAATTGTGGTTCCATTCCTGCTACCAATATAGATGTCGGTTTTACATTTGGTGGTGGAACTCCACTGGCTCAACCGCCGACTTATGTCCCGCCTCCTCAGCAAGATGGAAATATCACCTGGTATACTTTCTGTATCAAAGGGTGGCCCTGTGGTCCTAATGAAGGGCACCGCTGGGCTGTGTACGTGATTCACGTGCATTTTGACCCCGATAATCATACATTCTGCCAGCAGGTGCAAGTTGATTTCAGGAATGACCAGGATGCTATCGGTGATGCAGCCTTCAATAGTTTCCTCGGTGCGAATCCTGTGGATTCCTCCGATTGTGGACCTTGGGAAGGTATTATTAATACTCCATTGCCTGTCAAACACCTTATCTCCTGGACTGGGCATTTCGAAGGAAGTAATATAAGATGGATTACAGGCACTCCTGTTTTATTTCCTATGCATCTACCGCCTTGGGCAACTTTTACCTCGACTACAGTTACACCCGATACTCTGTTCTGGGAATTTGCGGGTACCCCAACCAATGCTGATTACGGCATGGATTCAGCCGTCTTCGAAGTCAGAAGTGATAATCCCTTAGATATGATTGCATTTTCTCCGTGGAAAATGAGCTTCGAGATTTTCATTAAAAATATAACCGCTCCCCCGGAATTAACAACTGTATTAAATAATACAAAACTTAATTTAGCAACATCGGATTCGATTGAAAAACTTATTCATGTAAATGACTCCGATATACAATTGGGAAGGAGGGATACCAGCTTCATTGACTATTACCTGTATGATTTGAACGGAGATTCAATCTATTTCCCGTCGCCGGAACCTGTCTTTACAGATAGCGGAAACGGGAACGCATACCTGAAATGGAAACCCGGATTGAATGATATTGGAGATTTCAGGCTGACTCTGCTTAGCTGGGATTATTATTATAATTTGGATTCAATTAATGCCGCTTTGGATGTCGTTATTCTGAAATCTAATTTCGATGCTTCTGTCAAAACAGGTGCAGCTCCACTGAATGTTCAGTTTTACGACAGCTCAAAAGTAGCCAACACATCCATCGAATCGTGGCTGTGGAATTTCGGTGACGGTGAAACAAGCACGGAACAAAATCCTTTGCATACATACAATAACTCAGGCACTTTCAATGTTACTCTGACTGTAGCCGATAATTCAATCAATAACAAAGAGGAGAAACTTGGCTATGTTATAATTTCTGATGTATTATCCGTTAATTTCACTGCATCTTCAACAATAGGCAGAGTTCCTCATATTGTTATGTTTACTGATCTATCGACAGGTGGAGTTTCTTCCTGGAATTGGGATTACGGTGATGGGCAACTTTCTACAGACCAGAACCCGGCTCACACTTATAACAACTCAGGAACATACACGGTTTCTTTAACCGTATCGGATGGAACAAGTGAAATCACCGAAACCAAAGAGAACATGATAACTGTACTGGATTCTCTCAAACCGGATTTTTCCGCAAATCCCTTATCTGGTGATGCTCCGCTTGAAGTAACTTTCACTGACCTGTCCGCCGGAAGTATTACATCATGGCTCTGGGACTTCGGCGATGGATTTGAATCATACGAACAAAATCCTGTCCATGTATATCAGAATTCCGGGACATTCACTGTCAGGTTAATTATATATGACCAGCTCGATTCAGTCAGCTCGACTAAAGAGAATTACATCGTTGTTACTCAGTCTGCAGTATTGAATGCCGATTTTTCAGCAGAACCTATCGAAGGATATGTCCCATTGAGTGTGCAATTCACAGACCTTACGACAGGCAATCCAATCGCATGGCTATGGTCATTCGGAGATGAATCGATAAGCCTGGAACAAAACCCGGTTCACCTTTATAATAATTCGGGCACCTACACTGTCGGACTGATTGTTTCGGACGGCATCGCATGGGATACACTGAACAAGCCTGAGTACATTATGGCTAATGAACCCGGCGTCGTTGGAGAAGACGATGCATCGGGAACAAGACTGACTAATTATCCGAATCCGTTTGGTCCCGGGACATCAATCCAATTCATTCTCGATGAACCGGGTGATGTAATAATAGAAATATTCGATATGTCAGGCAAACCCGTGAACACCTTTAAAACCGGCATCAGGAGTGAAGGGATTCATGTTGTCAACTGGGATGGACGTGATGAATCCGGCGGCAAAGTCCCTGACGGAATGTTCTATTGCAAACTGACTATCAGGAGAGGTTCATCCATCTATTCTGTAACAAGAAAGATGGTGCAGGTTAAATAAATAAAACCTTATTCACATTAATCCCCTTTCCAACAGAAAGGGGATTTTTACGGCAATCTATCTGAATTAGAGTTATTTGTTTATATGACTATATTGATACAATAACCTCACACTTTAGTGTGAGGTGGCTCTATCGGAATTGTTATTTGTGTTATTGGTGTTTGATACATTAACCCCATACTTCAGTTTGTGGACAGCGAAAATCCGTCAAATCGGTGTTCTATTCTGTGTCTCCGCGTCCCTCCCTTTCCGCCCCTGCCAGCACCCAATCAGCGAAATCCGATTAATCCGTTTAATCCAAGTTCAGACAATTTGCCTCTTTGCATACACAAAATATACTCCCTCGCCATTGTCATCCTGAGCGAAGTCGAAGGAGGGATTCAGGGTGAGGGAATTAACCTTATAAAAAAAATTCACCATCAACCTTAATAGAAAATAATTTCCCGCTAACCTCCAACCTTATTACTTTATTAAACAAAAATAAAGCTGAACGATTCTGTTCTGTTTTTTCTACTAAAGTTATGCGGATAAAATAAGGCTTTATAAATCAGCGAAATCAGATTAATCCGTTTAATCCCAGTTCAGACATCTTGCGTCCTCCGTGTCCTTTGTGTTAAAACTTGATTTTCTTCATAAAAAAAAATCAACGAAATTCGATTAATCCGTTTAATCCAGGTTCAGACAATTTTCATTATCAATTCTCAATTATCAATTTTCAATTATTTTTAAAATCCTTTTAAAACCGTTTTCTTGCTATATCATCCCACCCCTCTTAAATTGCCCCCCGTAATAAAAATTATTTCAA
>JACRLY010000012.1:0-46918 GCA_016219595.1 Ignavibacteriota bacterium
ATCTGTCATTCCTTCACGTGAAAATTTATTCCATACTATTGTTGTTCCTGTCAAAATAATTGTTAGAACAGAATATTTGAATGAAACTACTTTTTTTGAAATCAGATAAATAAATATTAAGGAGAAAATTGAGCACAATGCAGAAAAAAATCTGGCTGAAAACTCGTTTTCACCGAATAACTTCATAGCACCTGACATAAACCATATTGTTAATGGTGGATATGTAGAGGAATACAAACCTCCGGAAGAATACTCTGTCTGGTCCCAGAAATCATCATAATGCAAAATACTTTTAGCCCTGATTGCATACAATCCTTCATCCCAGGGTTGTATCTCGCCTGTTCCCAGGTTGATGAAAACAATTATTGCCATTAAAGCAATAATCCCGGTTATTATCCAATTATGATTTTTTTGTGCCATCAATTATTTATTTAATATTTTCTTAACTGCATTAGATACATCATCAATACTTATTTTATTCATGCAATCAAAATGTTCTTTCGGGCATTTATCTCTTCCGATATGTGTGCAAGGTCTGCATGAAACATTCTTTTCAACTATTATATTTTCTACTCTGAAAGGAGTAAAACCGAATTCCTGAACTGTCGAGCCGAATATTGCAACCACAGGTACTTGTCTGGCAGCTGCAATGTGCATCACCCCTGTATCATTAGTAATAAGCATATTGCATTTGTCAATCACTTCTGCTGTACTAATTATGGAATCGGAGCTGCTTTTATCAATTACATTTACATCTGATAAATCAATTATTGTTTTTGTTATCTCAAAATCAGCTTTACCTCCGATAATAACTATTTCAGCGTCATATTTATCTTTAATAAACTTGATTAATCCTGCAAATTTTTCAGGAATCCATCTTTTAGTATAATGAAATGCTCCGGGTGCAATAGCAATATTAATCTTGCCGATTATATTACTCTTTTTTATAAATGGTAAATAGGTCCCTTTTTCTTTATCTGTTGGTAGCCAGAATTCAAGACCTTTTCCATCATCTTTAACCTGATATTCAGCGACCGTATCAGAATAAATGTCAGGTAATTGTTTTATTGTTGATTTAATATTTTTCTTTAAATAAACTAATGAAAGTTTTCTTATTCTGTTCTTCCTGACTTTTATTATCCTATTTCCAATTCCTCTTCTAAGTTGAAATGACCTGAAATTTCTTTGCAAATCAATAATTAAATCATATTTATTATTATTGTTTTCAATCAGAATTTTCTTTTTAAATTCCTGAATTTCGGTTTTATTCCATGATTTATTGTATTCATATAAATTTGTTATATGTGGATTATACATATAAATTTCAGAAAAGGATTTGGAAAGAATGATATTAATTGTTGCGTTCGGGTATTTTAATCGGAGATTACGAACAAGATGAGTTGTCAGGATTACATCACCCATAGAGCTTAATCTGATTATTAAAATACTAGACGGTTCGGCACCTTTCATCAAAACCTGCAAAAAATCTTTGAAAATTGAACTTCTATAATTAACTTGCAGTTTCAAATATATTAAAATAATCTAAATAGTCAAGGATATGAGATTTTCAATCGACAGACAGGACAACATAGCAATATTTACTTTGAAGGATACAAAGCTTGATGCTGAGATAGCCCCTCAGTTAAAAGCCGAAATTCTGATATTATGCCAACCGGAGCTTGAGGCTCTTATTTTCGATATGTCTAAGGTAGAACATGTTGACAGCACAGGACTTGGTGCATTACTTCTCGCCAATAGGCAATTAAAAGATAATGAAGCACCTATTATTCTTGTTGGGGTTCATGAAATGGTAATGAAAATGCTCAGCATATCACAACTTGACAGCATTTTCGATTATGATGATACTGTTGAAGATGCTCTCGAAAACCTGAAGAATGGAAATCAATAATTTATCTTTCCGAATAAGTAAGTTCCGGATATTTATATCCTACTTCAAATCACCGTACTTTTCAGGATATGGCGGCAATGGTAAAGTATCAGGCACTCCCATCAAAGGATAATCCTTTCTGAGCGGATATACCGTTTCACCTGATTCTTTGTCAACATAATCTTCTGGCATATAGAAGCGGCGTAAATTAGGATGTCCCTCAAACTTTATTCCATACATATCATATGTTTCTCTTTCGTACCATGCGGCACTTTCCCAAATACCTGTAACGCTGGGACATTCAGGATTTTCTTCTTCAATAGGAACTTTAATTCTTAATCTGATTTTGTTTTTGTTTGAATAGAGAAAGTAAACCACTTCAAATCTATTATTTGATTTCAGCCAATCAATTGCAGTAATATCAATCAACATATCAAAACTCGTTTCGGGATTTTCCCTTAATTCTTTTGCTACGCTTAGTAATTTATCTTTAGGAACAAGTAAAGAAAGTTGTTCTCTGTGTTCATAAGTTCCAACTTCAGGGCAAATCTCTTTTACAACATTCAAAACGGTATCTTTCAGTGCCATAACAAAACTCAAATTTTATAAACTAATTCAATTACAAAAAATAAAATTACAAAAAATTCGGGAAAGATACAGTTCCCATTATGAAATTTGATGAACTATTCTCTTTCTAATTCTCTAATTCAATTAATATAATTTCAAGATTTTTTATTAGCGGCGGTAGGTCTTTGATAACAATTTCCCAAAGAATGTCATGATTAATATCAAAATACCCATGTATCAATCTATTTCTCACACTAATTATTTGCCTCCAGGGGATTTCAGGATGTTTCTCTTTTACATCATTTGTTACTGAAGATGCAGCTTCTCCTATTATTTCAATCAATTTCAATATCGCAAGAATTAGCATCTCGTCAGTATCAAGGTCAGAACGTGAACGGTCATTAATAAACTTCATGATTTTGTTGGCAGCATCCAACATATGCCTGAATCTGACAGTATTTTTTGGCATACTCATAGTCTTTTAAGATTCAAATATTGTTTTAGAACTTTTCAGTACGTCATTCCTAAAATAAACACTTAAATCTTCCTTTGTTTTTAGGTCAACTTTGTGATTTATTAACTCACTTAATTCAATCTCAATTCCTGCAAATTGAAATAAACTTGGATGTTTGTCAATAATAAATTCAACCAATATATCAACATCACTTTTATCAGGTTTGAATTCATCAGTAAGCACAGAACCAAATAATGACATTTTTCTAATATGATATTTCCTGCAGAAATCCCTTAATTCATGATATGGTAAATTTATTGAATTCATGTAATCCTTTTAAAATGAAACATTAATTATTTTTTTTACAAATTTACGCCATGTAAAAGAAATATCAATCAATAAATTATTACAGAAATCTTGATTAATATAATATTCATTTTATAGGAAATTATTTGCATGATTTTACTTTTTCAAGCAGAAACCATCTGTTTTTCTTTTCTTTCTTTAATACTTTTGTATAAATCAGATTTACTCAATTCATAATCAATAATTTGATTTAATTTATTGATATCTCCATTCGCTTCATTCCAAAAGCTGTCACGAATCTTTCTTTGCAATTCAACACAATCAAATGTTTTAGTCTTCATATTCATCTTAAGTATCAATATATATTCGCTGTTTTTGCATATTCATAATTAGCAAATATTTTTCACTTAAGCAAATTATTTTCTGGTAAGCAACAAATCCTCTATTCAATATTTCACCTTACTAAACGTGAATAATTGCGAATTAATCAATAAGGAATTTATTTGCACGATTTTACTGAATCAAAAGAAAAAGCTGTTGCTATTGCCATCGGGAAAAAAGGGTTCAACCGGGATACAGCCTTCGAGCATCTGAATGAAATTGAATCGCTTGCAGATACTGCAGGAGCTGTAATTATTGAGAAAATATACCAGGAACTTGATTCCCCTAATAAAGCTACCGTTATCGGTAAAGGTAAAGTAGAAGAAATTCAGGCTTTAATTGAAGAGAAAGGTATTTCTCTAATCATATTTGAAGATGATATTTCCCCTACTCAAATGAGAAACCTGGAAAATACATTTCAGGTTAAGGTTGTTGACAGAAGCGGACTTATTCTTGACATTTTCGCTAAGCATGCCCGTTCTTTAGAAGCTAAAGTACAGGTGGAATTAGCACAATCTCAATATCTTCTGCCAAGATTAACAAGGATGTGGACTCACCTCTCGAAACAATACGGAGGCATCAGGACTAAAGGTCCCGGTGAAACACAGATTGAAACCGACCGTCGTATGTTGAAAATTAAAATTCAGAAACTGAAAGAAAAACTCGAGGATATCTCAGTTCAAAGAGAACAACAGAGAAAAGGAAGAAAAGAGTTCACTCAATTTGCACTCGTTGGCTATACAAATGCAGGTAAATCAACTTTGATGAATTCTATTACAGATGCAAATGTCTACGTCGAAGATAAATTATTTGCCACACTTGACACAACCGTTCGTTCATTCAACCTGCCGGGGGGTGCTAAATCGCTTATATCCGACACCGTTGGATTTATCAGGAAACTTCCGGTCAATTTAATTGCATCATTCAGGACTACCCTTGCAGAAGCTGAAGAAGCCGATATTTTAATTCATGTGGTAGATGTTTCCCATAAATTTTTCAGAGAGCATATAAAAACTGTTAATGAGACACTCGAAAGTCTTAAAATAAGTCAAAAACCGACAATCCTGGTTTTGAATAAAGTAGATTTAATTGAAGACGCTAATGACATACGTGCAATCGAATCCGAATTTCCAATGGCTGTGTTCACTTCCGCCTCGAGAAATATAAATATTCAGAAATTTTTAAGTGTTATCCAGGAGAAATCCGAAGAACAAAGTAAAATTCTGTCTTTCATTCTGCCATATACCGCAATGGAACTTATTTCTGAAGTGTATTCTAATTCTGATATCCTTTCAAGGGATGATAACGATGAAGGAATATGTTTTAAAGTCCGGGTGAAAAATGATAAATTAAAAATACTTGAACATAATTTAGGAAAATATTTAAAAAAGTGATTGAAATGGAAAAGCCTCCTGTAAGAAATGTAATCAGGGATACAAGAAGAGAAATTAAATATGTGATTTTTGCACACAAAGAATTGAATCGTGTAGAAATGCTAAATGAAATCAGGAAATTCAATTCTGAATCATATAATATCAGGCAAAAAAGCGGAACTACGGTTGAATTAATAGTTGAAGATTAAATTGACAAAGTTAATACATATCAGAAAAGCCCTCGAAGGTTTTGATAATCTGAAATTTATACAAGAATTATCTGATAAATTAAAAACATCTGTTAATGAAGTATCAATCAAAATTCTGAGTGGTTCACTTAAATCTTTAACTTTAGCTTCACTTTGGTATAAGAGAAAAAGTAATTATTTTATTATCACTGGTTCATCTCAGGAATCTGAAGAGTGGTATAATGATTTGCAACTGATGACAGGCGATGAAAATATTGCCTTATTATCTGAACCATCCAATAAAATACATTATGCATCTGAAAATCCTGATGAAAAATTAATCTGGATGATAGAAGGTCTTTCAAAATTGCAAAAGAATGAATTTTCAATTGCTATAGCCACACCTGAATTGTTTAAAATAAGTATTCCGAAAGATGAAGAAATATCGAAATTCAGAATTAAAATTCAAAAAAGACAACAGCTTGATTTCTCAGAATTTTCCAATATGCTTGGACTTAACGGATTTGAGAAAGTAGATTTTGTTTCTACACAGGGCGAAATTGCTGTGCGTGGAGGAATTGTTGATGTATATCCTTTAGGCTGGGAAAATCCCCTTCGAATTGAATTTTGGGGTAATGAAATCGAATCAATCAGGGAATTTCTGCCTATTTCTCAAAGGAGCATCAGGGAGCATCAATCTGTTGAATTTATTGCTAACATTTATCATTCTTCCCGGACTGTTGCCGATTCTACAATATTCGAATATTTAAAAAATGACACTGTTTTCATATTTGATAATCCTGATTCTCTTAAAGCTTCATTTGATAATTGGGAGCTTTTTAATTCTTATAAGAAAATAATAATAAATCAACTTGGTACTGCAGATATTAATATTAAATCGGAAAACCAACAGCTATATCACGGTTCAATCAAAGATTTTACTGCTGAGTTAAGAAAACTTTCAGGATTAAATACAAAAATTATTATCTCAGCACAGGGTAAGGTTCAATTAGACAGGTTAAAGGAATTGGTTGATAATGGTTTGGAAATGTCTGTTATTAAGGAATCATTAAATTCACCTTATCTGGCTGACAGGGAAAAGACACTTGAGTCAATTACATGGCTCGATGAATCATTCACACATGGCTTTTGTTTGCCCGATTACAATTTCGCATTATATACAGAACATGAGATTTTCGACAGGGCAAGAACCCAGATAACACGCAGAGGCAGAAAAAGTACCGGTGGTATATCCCTTCATGAATTAATGCAATTGAATATCGGGGATTATGTTGTGCATTCAGACAAAGGTGTTGGCAAATTTGACGGATTCAAATCAATAAAAATGGGTGAAAATCTTCAGGATTGTGTTCGCCTACTTTTTGCAGATGATGATATTTTATATGTCAATCTGAATTACATTAACAAAATCCAGAAATATTCTTCACAGGAAGGTGTTGTGCCAAAACTGAATAAACTTGGTTCAACTGAATGGATGAGGAAAAAAGCCAAAACAAAAAAACGGCTTAAAGATATTGCGAGGGATTTAATTAAACTTTATGCAGAGAGGAAGCGCCAACCCGGAATTTCATACCCTGCCGATACAATCTGGCAAAAAGAATTTGAGGCATCATTTATTTATGACGACACTCTCGACCAGGCTCAAACAACTGATGAAGTAAAAAAGGATATGGAATCCGAAAACCCAATGGACAGGCTTGTTTGCGGAGATGTTGGTTTCGGGAAAACAGAAATAGCTATCAGGGCTTCTTTCAAGGCTGTACAGGCTGGAAAACAGGTAGCCGTTCTCGTACCGACAACAATTCTTGCCCAGCAGCATTATATGACATTTATTGACAGATTGCACCGCTACCCTGTAAATATTGAAGTTCTGTCTAGATTCCGTTCAAAAAAAGAACAGGATGTAATTGTAGATAAGGTTCAGAATGCAAATGTTGATATTCTCATCGGCACTCATAGATTATTAAGTAAAGATGTCTCTTTCAAAAATCTTGGTTTGCTGGTTATCGACGAAGAGCATCGGTTCGGTGTCGGCTCAAAAGAAAAATTAAGACAAATGAGGAGCAATGTAGATACATTAACTCTTACGGCAACTCCAATACCTCGAACACTGAATTTCTCATTAATGGGTGCAAGAGATTTAAGTGTTATTGAAACAGCTCCAAGAAACCGGCTTCCCATCTATACGGAAATATTGGAATGGAACGATAAAACAATTATTAAGGCAATTTCGAAAGAAATCGAAAGAAAAGGTCAGATCTTTTTTGTAAATGATAATATTAAAGATTTAGATAAAATTGCCGGAAATCTTCAAATGTTAATGCCATCACTGAGAGTAGCTATTGCACACGGGCAGATTCGTTCAAGTGAACTCGAACACATCATGGAAAAATTTCTTGAAAGAAAGTTTGATGTTCTTATTACAACTAAAATAATCGAGTCAGGTATCGATATACCAAATGCAAATACGATGTTCATAAATAATTCCCAGAATTTTGGCTTAGCCGAACTCTATCAGCTCCGAGGCAGAGTTGGCAGAAGCAATACCCAGGCGTATTGTTATTTAATAATCCCTCCTGTCAAAACTCTAACCTCCAATTCATTGAGACGATTGCAGGCAATTGAAGAATTTACGGAACTCGGAAGCGGATTGCAGCTTGCTATGAGGGATATGGAAATCCGTGGAGCAGGCAATTTACTTGGTCCTGAACAAAGTGGGTATATTAACGAAATCGGATTTGAATTATACCAAAGAATCCTGGATGAAGCTGTCAATGAGCTTAAAATAGAGGAATTCAGCGATTTATTTTTCGATGGCAAAAATACTTCACAAATACTGCCTGAAAACGAAGATATTGCTATCGAACTTGGTACTGACGCTCTTCTTCCGTCTGATTATATCAACAGCGAATCTGAAAGGTTCCTGTTTTATAAAAAGCTCTACCATGTCAAAAATAATGATGAGCTGCAGGAAATACTCGAAGAGATGAAAGATAGGTTTGGTAAACTGCCACCACAAGCCAATGAATTGATATTTGCTGTAAAAGTAAGGACTGCAGCATTGTCATCAGGATTTTCAAAAATCACTCTGAAGAATAATATTTTATTTGCTGATTTTATGAAAGAATTGGATAATGAATTTTATCAAAATATATTTCCATCAATTGTTGATTTACTCCATTCATATCCTGATGCAAAACTGAATCAAAGAAATGATAAACTCATAATTGAATTACCCTTTGAAAAAAGAGATGATGCTGTGGAATTCCTCTGGAGGCTGAAAAGAACCATTCAGAGTCAAACTGAATAAAATAATTCATAAATTTACTCATCTGTATTTAAGTATTATTAATATTGTTTGTATCAAGTGGGAAAAAAAATAGAAAATCCACCCGTTGCAGTTGTTGACTGCAACAACTTCTATGCCTCCTGCGAAAGGGTGTTCAATCCCAAATTGCAGGGCAAACCGGTTGTTGTCCTTTCAAACAATGACGGAATCATAGTTGCTCTTTCAAATGAAGCAAAAGCAGTCGGCATCAAAATGGGTGACCCATTATTCAAAGTAAAAGATTTGGTAGAAAAACACCAGGTCAATGTCTTTTCTTCAAATTATGTCTTATATGGAGATATATCACACCGGGTGATGACAACGCTCGAACAATTCTCCCCGAATGTCGAAATCTATTCGATTGATGAGGCATTCATTTCTCTTGAAGGTTTCAAAAGAAAAAACCTGACAGAATATTGCCGGGAGATTCGTGACATAGTAAAGAAATGGATTGGCGTTCCGGTTTCAGTTGGTATTGCTGAAACAAAAACTTTGTCAAAAATTGCCAACCGTGTAGCGAAAAAAGTCCCAATATATAATGGAGTACTAAATATTTACGGTGTTTCTCAGGATGTGATTGATGAACATCTCAGGTTCACTGATGTCAGCGATGTCTGGGGTGTAGGGCGACAATACACAAAACTCCTTAAAAAAAATAATATTAATAACGCTTATGACTTAACCAAAGCGAACGACAAGTGGATTAAAAATAATATGACTGTCATGGGTCTTAGAACCGTGTATGAACTTCGAGGAATTCCTTGTGTTTCACTTGATTCATCTGTCCCTGACAAGAAAGCAATTATATGCTCCCGTTCATTCGGAAGATACGTAGAAACTATAGAGGAAATCAAAGAATCAGTTTCATTATTTACTTCGCGTGCCGCAGAAAAAATGCGTTCGCAAAATTCTGCTTGTCGTATGTTAACTGTTTTCCTCAGAACAAATCCTTTCAAGAAAACACCGCAATATCACAATGGTGTTTTAGTTCAACTCCCTATTCCTACAGATTCAACAAATGAAATGATTAGCTATGCAATGAAAGGTGTTGACCAGATTTTCAGAAAAGGTTATTTATATAATAAAGTCGGTGTAATGCTCACGGGTTTCGAGCCGGTTGACCACTCCCAGCTTGGCTTATTTGATAGCGAAGACCGACTCAAAATGACAAAAGTTACTGAAACCATGGACAGGCTGAATCTCGAATTCGGCTCACGCACATTGTTCTATGCAAGCTCAGGCATCAGGCGTTCCTGGGGAACAAAATCAGATATGAAATCACCTCAATACACAACCGATTGGGAGAATTTGCCGGAAGTTAGTGCGTAGATATTTTATTGTTAATATTCAAATTTTTCTTGTTCCCCTGAACTTCTTTGCGAATTAATTATTATTTCTTTTATTGGAATTAGTAATATTGGTACTTGGTTTTCTATAACATCCCAGACTATAATAATATCCACACCAAAATAATCATGAATGAGTACATCTCTTAATCCGGCCATTTCTTTCCAGGGTATTTCTGGATGTTTAGTTCTAAATTCATTTGATATTTTTTTTGAAGCTTCTCCGATTATTTCCAGACTTCTAATTATTGCTCTCTGCAAAACACCATTAACAGAAAATTTAGAGTAATCAATTGTTTTTACTTGTTCAATTATGAATTCAATCTCATCAAGTATATGTCTTTATAATTCTATATTAGATGGCAACATATTCGACTTCTTTCAATATGTTTTCTCTCAAATAGGGACTCAATGATTCTTCAGTTAATAACTCAACTTTCTTTTGAAACAAATGGCTCAGAAAGAAAAACAGATGTATAAAGTTTTTATAATTCTTTTTTCCCTCGTTAAATCTAACTATAAAATCAATGTCGCTCGATTCCGTGTTTTTATTTCTAACATAAGAACCGAATAGTCCAATGCTATTAATACCAAATTCAGAAATCTTCTCTTTATTGAGAAGAATCATTTCTACAATATCAATTTTATTGATTACTTTCATAAATTTCAATTATTATTATCAATAAAATTAAATATTTATTTAAAAGAAAAAAAATATGAATTCTTTTTTTATTATACTAATCAATAAATCCTAACCAGCACTGACCTGTTCAGCAAGCGTCCTTCCGGTGTAGAATTAGAGAAGAAATATTTATCAGGTATGATGACATTAGTATTGTTTCTATTAATAGATAATAGCTTTAGTGCGGCTACTGCTCTTTTACTTGCGAGAGTTTTATTGTAATCGTCTGAACCCAGACTGTCTGTCAATGGTATTATCTCAATTTTCTTTCCGGATTTAACAGCATTCACAGTAAAATCTAATGCGTGTTGATTAATGCTGTAAAAATCAGATTTACCAAATTCACAGAATCCTAAAATATATTCATTATAATTCTCTCCATCTTTTTGAATCGAATTTTCAACGATAATTTTTTCTTTAGATTGCGCATATAGTGTAAATTTAAAATCTGTACTCGCTGACTGACTGCTTTTATCCTTAACATTTGCAATTACAGACAATTTGATTCCATTTTTCAATGCGTCTGCAGACAACAATTCATTGAGTAAATATTCTCTTTTCGATTCATTCAACTCTATTTTATTTTCGTTATTGCTTATTACTTCCCCATTAAATTCATACCCGTCATCGGATTTTATTTTCGGTTCTATTCCAATTTCAACATTTCCGAATGAAGATTTGACAATCGTATCTCCATTCACGATTAGTCCTTGTTTATTCTCACCGGTTTTAAATCTGATATACCTGTTTTCATCTCCCAGTTCAGGATATTTGAATTTATTCTTTTTAATCATTCTTTCCTGTTTTATTTTCTTCCTATCAATTTTTAACTTATCAGAAATATTTTCATTTCTTCTTCCAACTACTTCATTATTTTCATTGTCGGTAGATGACGATATGAAAGTAATTCCCGCTTCAGGATTTTCTGATAAATATTTTTTAATGGCTTCGATACTGTTCCTCTGGGCTTCTTCCTGTGTATTCAGGCTTCCCTTCTTCTCATCTATATCGGATTCATTTTCTTTAAAAAATATAATAGGTGATATAAAATAACTTGTTACAAAAAGTGTATCAGTTACTTTTACATTAATCGTATCGCCTGATTTCAACTCTTTTTCTTTATCATAAACACTAATAGTGAGTTCAGGAGGTTCAGGTTTTGGCGGAGGAGGCTTAACCGGTAAAGGAGGTGCCGGAGCCGGAACAGATTTTTTCATTGATGGATTATATTGCAATACCGCACCTATTGTAATTGAATTAGACTTCCAATTCAAATTCTCAGTCAGGTTCGTTAATCCAAGATTAAATTTTATTTCCGGTAAAATAGAAAAATCACCAAAATCATAAAGTTCATATCTTGCTCCTAACGATATTGCAAAATATAGTGAAGAAGGAAATGGTATTGTGCATGTTCATTGGGAATCCGACTTGCAGACCTAACGACATACTTATTAACTTTTCAGAAAACGGCTTCAATACAAGCTGTGGTTCAATCTTTATTGCTGATATGGTTGCTTCAACGATATGTTCTGAAATGCCATTTGTATATGTATTTCCCGTAATCACATTACCTATAAATTCATCCCCTGTCAAATCAGCTGAAAAATTTGAATATGATAAATTCAGACGTCCTCTTGCTTCGCTTCCAAACAACTGTTTCGGGAACCTATACTCTATCCCTGCATATAAATTCTCACCCAACCCAAAACCACTTTTGAATCCGTCCCATTTAACTTCACTATATGTTATACTTTGAAAATTCGCAGTATGGATATTCAGATTTGCTCCTAAACCAACAGATAAAAACAAATCGGAATTCTCTTGCTGTGAAAAAAGATTTGTAGAATTTAGAAAGATAATTAAAACAATAACTTTAAATAGACTTTTGCTACACACCAAACAATCTGCCATTATTAATCCTTATCTGACTATCATTAATTGTTGAATAAGCTGTGTGTCGTCTGATTTTATATTTAGATAATATGAGCCGTTGCCGATTTTAGGAAGGTTCAATTCTACCTGTGAAATTCCCTTTATCAAATCTCCTGAGAACAATTTTACTATTTTGTTTCCGAGCTCATCGAATAAATTTATTTCAACTTTTGTATTCTCGTCAGATTCAATATTAATGTCAATATTATCAGAAGCAGGATTAGGACTAATTGAAAATCTGATATTGCTGCTTTGTAAGAATCTTCTTCCATATAGATTTATTAATTTATAATTTCCGTTTGTATAAATCTCATTTACAGCATTACCCCAAAAAGTCGAAGTATTTATAAATTCTATTTTCGAGGTATCAGTTTCAGCAATACCTGCTATTCCATGTACTTTTGCTACTATACCCTTCAAATCTGCATAATCGCCATTCACCCTGATTCCAATTATTCTTCTGTCATTTATTATTTCATTTCTTATCAATTCAGCATTGCCATAATCACTCGTAACGATTTGAGGTAAAAACATTCTTGGATTTACAGTAAATTCAGCTTCAAATGGTCTTATTCCTTTGTATGGTTTATTTTCTGAATTCACGAAATTAATTGGTATATCCGCTTCACCTCTCGGATCTGCTGTCACTGATGGAAAAGATAAAAGTGAACTACCGTTATACATTCCTAATGTATTCTCTTTTACCGATATACAAGGTCCTGCTTCGACATTCAATTTTACATCTGATGTATTTTCCCCGTTCCAGTGCACATCCAGATTGATTTCACCTTTTGCAGGTATATTTATCGGGAATGGATTAGAAATTGTGAATGTTCCATCTGGAATTATATCAGCTTTCTGTAAATAAATTTGATTATCTGATAAGTTCGTTACTTTAATTTGCCTGTCAGGTATTTCCGGAATAAATCTCAAATCTGTATGACTTAAAGAATAAATAGTTCCAATTCCATATCCTTTCAACACTGCTTTTTTAATAGTGAATTTCGGAATATATGAATGGAATAATTCAATACTTGCTGTAGTTTCTCCGATTTTTACAGGAGAAAAGCTCATTTTAATTTTTACTGAACCACCTGCCGGTATCGTATCATTAATAATAGATGTTCCTATTGTAAATGCTGTCGGATAATCCATTATTTTAATTGCATTAATGACAAGGGGTATCGGATCATTATTTCTAACTATTAATGAATCAATATCAACTTTATAATCAAGACATACCTCGCCGAAATTGAGCGTGTCAAAATAAAACAAAATATTCCTGTTCTTTCCGTAACCTTCTATCCGTGCATAATAATTACCATAACAAGATGTAAAGATGACACTGTCATATAATTTTCCGGTATCCCTGGGTGAGAAAACCATATCGAGATTAATACATTCACCTGGTTTTAAAACATTGGGAGAAAATTTATTTTTTAATCTAAAATTATTACCATTTTTTAAATATACAGAATCTATATTTATTGCAACTATACCGACATTGCAAATACTGGAATTAAACGAATAATCGCTGCTTGTTGCTATATATTCATCCCTTGTTGTGAGTGTGTTTTCCTGCAAAGCAGGCTGTATAATCGAAAAATTATTATCACTGCCGTCTTCTTCAGGTGAAATAAAATTTCTAATCCATAAATGTTCGCTTGAATTTGATGATGTTGCAATGGAAGCACCTGCCGGAGAAAATGAAATATCGGTCAGGTTGCCCAGGCTTCCTTCCATTTTACTGTTAGACACATCATCAGTCAGATTCCACAATGTTAACTGAGGCTGCGATGATGAACCGATTAAAAGTGAAGTTGATAATGGATTGAATTCTACTCCCACGGGGTCACTCGATGAATTACGTATTGTTCTGACAATCTGTTGTGAAGAAATATCGAAAATATGAACTTCATTGTTGTTACTTATAAATTTTGTATTCCTTGGTGCCATACCCGCTAATGCTATAAACTTCCCGTCTGGCGAAAGTCCCAATTCAAGAATTATAGGTATATCAGAAAAATCAAATTTATTAATCACAGAATAATCAACAGTAGATATTAACTGTACTTCGCCATTGAAAAGTGCTACAGCAGCAATATCTTTCTCGAGATTAAATGTAAAAGCTGTAACCGGAAATTGAAAATCAATTTCTTTTATAAAACTACCGTCTTTGGCAGAATAAATTAATATTCTGTTGCTGAACTGAGAAACAAAAGCCATCAGGTTTTTATTCCTGTCAATCTGCATGGATTTTGTATTAAATCCCGGTTCAATTTGCACTTTATTTACCGGAACAAAATTACCGGTATCGAAAAAAGCAACGTAATCCTGGGATTGATTCGTGTACCTGTAAGCTATAGCAAATTTCTTATCACTATCTGTGTAATCAATTCCTAATGGTAAAATTTTCTCCGATGGATATGATATATCTTCGATTTCATATACACCTTTTTCGGAAAAATCCCTCAAATCCCATTCTCGGACCATTCCGGCAATATTTGCATCCAATAATTTGTAGCCATTGAAATTATGAGTGATTTTATATGTAGGAATTGCATCCTTTGTTAATAATTTCGGTTTGGTAAATGTTAATTCCTGTCTTACTCTTAACTTTGCATTATCAGTGGATATACTCGGGACAGACCATTCGAATGTTGAATCATTCGATTGACCTATTGATGTCCATGTTTTACCTTCATCTGTACTGAGTTCAATTAATGTCGGAACTCCCGGTGTATATCTTCTCCATTTGACAGTATATATTTCGCAGGGTGTAAGTTTTTCTCCTCCGTTCGGCTGAATCAACTGCAAGTAATTTGCCTTCGGTATGTCAAATTTTCCTCCTATCAGATTCACCTGTTCTGACAAGCCGTTTTCATAAAATACTTTAAATTTATCACGAACATAATTTCCTGTTACCGGCTTATAAATCAAGTTCACTCTGTATCTGAATATCGGAATCAAACTAACCGGGGGTGGCTTGGTATTTATAAAGCTTCCTAACCATTCTGTCGTAAAAATATCAGAAAAAGTCCTGACTGAATCAAGCCACAGGTTTAATTCTTTACCCGATGAATCATGCTCACCAACCTGTGCAATGACATTCAGAGTAATAGTGGAGCTGTTGCCGGGGCTAACATCTCCAAAATAAAAATCAGGATTGTTATCATCGCTAATTGATTTAATATTCAATGTAGGGAGTAAATTCAAATCCGCCGGGGCAGCAATTCTTGCAGATTCATTTCCATTTACACAAATTATGCTTATTCCACCTTCAACTATTGAATTCCAATAAATGTCATACCAGTCATTTCCAAATTGTACAACTTTCCCGGGTTTCGTTGTTTTGTGATTCTGAACAATCAATATATTTGAAGTTTGAATACTAATCGGAATGTCGTCCTGTTTTGCTTTCAACCTGACATGAAGTAAAGGATACTTTGATGCATCAACCTTTAAAGTATTATTTCCTTCCACAACATTATCAAGTTCAATGACCAAATTTGCATTTGATTTATTAATCAGTACAAGAGTTGCAAGTAAAATAATTATTATAATCCGGTGTATTTTCAATTCATTCACAATTAGTTTCTGTTAACTTTGATTTTGCCTTTTATCTAAAGACAACCAAATCTTATAAAAAGTTACTATGTTTTGGTAATATAAAGAAAATATTAACGGTTAATGTATATAAATAATGCAATAAAATATATATAATTCAATAATTTTTATTGATACTATGCTATGTCATATTAACTTTGTAGTTATTATTTATGAACAAATTCAAATAAATCATTGGAAGTTATTAAAATCGGAGGCGCTGTTCTCGGAAAAAGTGGAGGTTTTGAAAGTATGCTCAATATTATAGAGCATTATACAACCAAACCATTACTTATTGTTATTTCTGCCTTTGCCTCTGAGACACGTCAGTTGGAACAAGCCGCTCGGCTTGCTGAATCAGGAAATGAGAAGGATTCCGGTGAAATTATTGCAAAAATATTAGGTGAACTCACTAAATTTTCAGAAAAGTTGATTAAAAATAAATCGCATCTTTCAAATCTTAAAAGTATTTTCAGAAAAGGTGAAAAGGAAATTCGAAATTATTTACGTGGTCTTTCAATTACTAAGGAACTGACTCCTCGGACATTAGATGTAATACTTAGTTATGGTGAATTTTTTGCATTACATATAGTAAATCAATTTTTAACTGAGAAGGGCTTCGAACATGAGTGTATAGATTCTACTTCACTTATCGTAAGCGATACGAATTTCGGTAATGCCAATCCTTTAATTCCCGAAACAAAAGCTAAAATCGAATTAATCCTCAAACCTGCTTTAAAAGATAAAAATATTGTGCTCACCCAGGGATTTGTTGCTAAAGATTTACTTGGTGATATTACAACTATGGGTATTGAAAGCTCTAATCTGACTGCAACTCTTTATGCAGAACTTCTTGAAACAAAAAAGCTGACTATTTGGACTGATGTGAATGGTTTCAGGAATGCTGACCCGAAGTTGTTCCCCGGCGCTAAACCGGTAAAAGAGCTGAATTACGGTGATGCTTATATTGCATCCGTAAACGGTTTAAAGTTGCTTTACCCTGCTATGATTGACCATGCATCTGAAAAAAATATCAAGCTGATTTACCGTTCAGCTTTTGAACCGAATAGGAATCAAACTGTAATTCATAAAGATTCAAAACCATTAACCTTTCCGATGATTATTTTAAAAGACAATCTCTCTTTTATAAGAATCAATCTGAAATCTTCCAATTATATAGAAGATGCCGAATCTTACATAGGGAATAATAAGGATTTGAAAGAACGTTTATTCGCATATTCAATTAATCGGGACAGTTTTCAATTAATCCTCCCAAAACATCTTGCTGCAAAATTAAAATTTCCTGATTTTTATGCTAAACCTATAGTAATTGACTGTTCTGTAATTACAATTATGAATCCTGGAAATAAATATTTATTCAATAAAACAATAAAGAAATTTCGTGATAGTATTTTGAATTTAAATTTAAATTATTCCGGGAATTTATCACGCTTTATTATTAAGCAAGGTTCAGAATCTGCTCTAATCAAATTGATATATCAGGAATTGTTTAGTTGATGTTTTTTAATAAATAAATTCTTAATTTTTTGGTAAATACTAATTCCCCCTATTTTAAATGACTCATTATTCACCCTAATTGTTAAATACAATCCAAGTACTCCTACTATGATATTACCAAGCCACATGCTCAACACCGGTGACATAATTCCCCTGTCGGCAAATTTCTCTCCCCCTATCAGGCATGCCCAATATAATATATAAAAGCCAAGTGTTATTGCTGCACTGAACCCGAAATTACCTCCTCTTGTTATTATTCCTAATGGACAACCAACGAGTATGAATACTAAACAAGCAAATGGGATGGCATATTTCTTCTGAATTTCAACTATATATTGTTTTGCCCTGAGTTCGTAATCGGCTTTTCTCATCATCGAGGAATTGACAGATGAAATTAGGAAATCTATTCTTTTAGAGGCATTCTTTAAGGCAGTTCTCAAGCTCGTTCCGTCAGTTTCTTCATCTTCCCTTTCATACCTTCTTGCGGAAAGGTTTTCCTTCCCGATTAGATATTTGAATTGTCTTTCAAATTGTTTATTTGCTGTCTTTTCAACCTGTACCCCGGAAACCCTGGCTTCATCCACTATTTTCTGCATATCTCTGATATGCATTTCCCGGTCTCCTCTTGAAATCGCATCCTCGCTTGACCTTGTAAGTGAAAATCCACTTGCATTCATCATAATCTGGTACTTCTCAAATTCTACTTTCCTGTAATTCCTTACATCATTATTGTAAAATTGGTGTATTTCACCTTTGTATAAATCAAGCATCAGCTTGGTCTCGTCAGGGGTGAACTTAGCCCCCCCGGAATCGGCGGAAACAATATTTAATCCCTGTGGTTTAGTATTATCATAAATTGTTACTCCCTTCAAAGTTCCCCTCAATGAATCAACCGACCTTGCAAGAATTGTGTATCCGTCAATAGCATTCGAAAATTGTCCTGCTTCGATTGTGAATGTAGGTTTCTTCCTGGTTATATCGCTCATCAATACTTTTGCCCTGTGATTTGCTTCAGGCAATACTTCATCATTAAACCAAAACAAAGCTAAAGTAAGTATTGCGCCTGATATTAAAACCGGTGTCATCATTCGCCAGAGACTTGCTCCGCTCGATTTGAAAATTGTGATTTCATGTGATGATGACATTGAACCGAAAGCCATTAATGTCGAAAATAATACCCCAATCGGTACTGCCAAAACCACCATCCAGGCTATATTCAATACAATCAATTGTATTATCACCCAGGTATCTAATCCTTTTCCTATTAATTGGTCAATTGATTTGAGTATAAACTGGAAAAGGAACAGGAATATAACCAGTACCACTCCGAAGAAAAACGGAGCCGCATGGTTTCTCAATACATATAAACTTAATAGTTTGAACATTATATTATCTTACTTATTTCAATTTCTTATTTAATGCTTTATCAAAAGTAACCACCTCATAACTTTCTATTTGATTATATGAATAAATCATACAATCAATAAAATCAAGTTTTGATGAGGAATATGTTGAGAGAGCAAATTTAATGGTTTTAGGATTTTGAACAGTTGGATTGTAATTATCAATAAAGTTAGTTAATAAAGTAGCAGTTTTCTTCCTTGGAACCTTATAAACTTTCTCAAGAACATAAACAATTTCTGCTATTATTTCAGTAGGTAGGAATATTTCGTTGTTTTCAATGATGTCAGCTGATTGTTTAGATAAAGACTCATTATCATTGAGAACATACCTGAGAAAAACATTAGCATCAATTATCATATTTATCCATCACAGATTGTTTCCAGGCTTCCTTTTCATTAGTGATTAATTCTCTATTTGCATATTTACTAAGAAATCCCTTCAAATTACGATTCTTCAAATGTACTTGTCGCTTTCCAATCAAAGGACGTATGGTAACCTCGACTTCCCTGCCTTTCAGAAAGCCAAGATTATTTAGTTTCAAAGTGTCAGAACTGACAACTGTATTGATTTTTAAAGTATGCATTATAAATCTCCATTTTTAAGAATTTGACGATTCTTATAATATAATCTTGTTATTTAATTTTTCACACTAGAAAATAAATATATAGAAAGATATTTTTTGAAAATCAACAATGATTTATTTTCCATTAGTGCCTACTTTTTTATTCAGACAATAAAGATTCAGCAGGAACTCCAAGTTTATCATGCAATGTTCTCATCATACGCAATGACAATTTTCTTTTACCTGACATAACTTCTGATACTCTGCTCCTATAGCCAAGATAATATCTCAAATCAGACATTTTCATACCAAGCTGTTCCAATCTAAATTTAATAGCATCTAATGGATTTGGTGCTTCTATCTTAAATTTCTCTTTTTCATAGTTTTCAACAAGAATTGATAAAATTTCAAGTTCATCTGATTCCATTGAACCGGATTTTAGATTCTTTTGCATAAGTATATAAATCCTTTCAAGAGATTTCTCGTACTGTTTCTTATTTTTTATCGGTTTTAACATAATTTATTTCCTTTATATCTAACTTATCATAATCCTTATGTGAACCAATCCAGATTATGAAAACAATTCCGAGTCTATATTCAATATCAACCACCAGTCTGTATTTATTCCCTTTGATATTGAATACAACTCTTTTATTAGTGATTATTGACGCACTTTTATATTTATCTTTAATCTCATTTGGGCTTTTCCATGACGATTTTTCAGCTTCAGCAAACCATGCTTTTATAGGTTGTTCCGCATCATGGTTATTAGTCCAGAATATTTTCAAAGTATTTCTTGCAATAATCCTCATAAACAAAAATAAATAATTAATTCAATATTACCAAATTGGTAACATATTTTAATAACAAAAAAAAGAGCCAGGGATTTAACACCCCGGCTCACAGGTTTAGAGGACTCAATTATAAACCTGTTTTTTTATTCTACAATAACTCTCTGAACTGCATGTTCACCCTTATCACTTCTGACTGAAATTAAATACATCCCCGGCTCTATATCCTGAAGTTTATAACTCTCGTTCCAGTCCCCGGTGCCAAATGATTTCAATGATGATAGCTCTGCTATCTTCCTGCCGGATAAGTCATGAAGTATAATACTAAGATTTCTCGGTTCAAGTAATGTGAAACTTAGATTCACTTTTCCCGATGTTGGATTAGGAAACACAGTCAGATTTTCGAGTGAGCCGCTGCAGGAACGCCACACATCAAAATAAGTGTCCTTGCCAGCAATAGCTGCCGCTTCGCAAATATTTTCAGCATCCTCCAATATCTTTATTTCTGGTTCGAGCCTGTTTCTTACCTCATTTGGCAAAGCTTCGAGAAATTCAGGTGTCGGGTCATACCAGAATATGAAAGAGAATTCTTTCGTAGCGTTTCCTTTTACAGGTATTTCTATTGGAATCAGCTTATTAATCTTAATATATTTATCAATGTCAATATCTATATTTTTCATCTTACAATCAAGCTCTTTCATCTTCAAATCATTGAGCTTTATTTTAATTTCCTTTAAACACTCAATACTACTATCTAGTTTAACCGAATCACAATTAAACTCTTCTATTCTGATTCTGTATTTCTTCATCTTTTTACCAACGTTTGCCTTGTCCTGCTCAAGTTCCTTCAAATACTGTTCCTGGAGTTCGGGAAATTCATGAAATTCATAAAGTTGGTCAAGGTTTTGAACATCCGGTACGATTATATTTGGCACACACAGAGTATTCAGAGAATCAAAACCCATATATATACCCTCCCATTTAAAATCACATCCAAGTGCAGAATCAAGTCTGAATGTCTTGAATTTCAAATTAAGTGTATCTAGTTTATATCTAAGAGTATCAAGTTTCATCCTGTGTAAATTCAGGTATTTCCTGCTTGAATCATACATTTTCCTGGACTCTTTAAGCACAGAATCCATATTATATTTATTCATATTCAGTTTATAAACCTTCATTGCATTTTTATAGGCACTGTTTACAATTGAATCAACATTGATTTCAACATCAATATTCTTTCTCATTTTCTTTTTGAAATACTTTTTATTTCTATCTTTCGATGTACTATCGCAAATTGTAATCACTTTAACAATTGATTTATTTTTCTTATCTCCTTCTGTTAGATTCTCATCTAAGGCATGGTTGAACAACATTATTTTTTCTTCTTCTTCTTCAATTTCTTTTCTCTCATCCTTTGCAGGAGGAGCTAATAGCTTACTTGAGTATTTTGCCTGAATCACATGAGTATTTTCGTCATCAAGGACAAACACCCTGCGGTTTCCCGCATTATCGGTAATTAGTCTCGGTGAAAACTCAGGTATATCATCTTCAAGTTCGGTCAGCTTCGGTTCATCCTGCATTGACAAACCGCCCTTAACATAAAGTGTACACAATATTGGTTTTTTCCCTTTTGTATCCCAGTAGATTAACTTTGGATTATCAGGATTTTTTTCATCAATCTTAATTCCTAACTTATTGAGGTCAGTATCCTCAAGTTTTACAATCTGCACTCCCTTAACATCGGATTCTGTATTTCTTGGGCTTTCAGTTGTTTCAACTTTTATATCTTGTGTATTATTATTTTCTGTAACATTTGATTGTGTATTATTACTTACCACATAATTTTCCTTTTTACTATCAGGATTATTATCGGTACTAAGTATATTCAGTGCCATTATTCCCACAATAGCCGCTGTAGCTGCGATTGTTGCAAATTTGAACATAACCGGTACTCCTTTATAATAGTTTATGACTTTTCCTAAAACAGTTTTTCTATTCGAAGCGAAATTTTCAACTATGGAACGAGCTTCCTCATTCGATATGACGGATTCCTGGTTTCTTGCTCTAAGGAAATACTCTTCCATATTTTTTCTTTCATTATTCATTTTTCACCTCTAAGCAAATTTTATCCAATTCTATTATTTCCTTTAGATTTCCCGAAATTGATTTCCCATTTTTCTTTTCAAAAAAAATTCCCTTTTCTTTTGGACTAAAATCATCTCTCATAATTTTTTCAAGTTTTTCTCTTCCTCTTTTCAGTCTTGATTTTACTCCTGATATTGTTCCACCCTGTATATCCTTTATTTCATCGAGAGTGAATCCTGATATTTCGAACAATACAATAGCTTCTCTGTATTTATCCTTTAATTTATTTAAGGAATTATAAAGAAATTTAACATCCACGTTGTTTTCTACATAATCGGAACTGTATTGCATCAATTCTGCTTTATCATTATTAAATTCTTTGAATAATTTCCGTCTCCATTTCCCTCTCTTGAAATGACGGCTTGCTATTGTAAACACAAAACTTTTAAACGATTCTTTCTTTTTCAACCCGGTAAAATTCTCAAAAGCCGCAAGAATAGTGTCGCTCACCAGGTCACGCGAATCTTCGCGATTCCTTGTCAGTGCCATTGCATATCCCGAAAGCTGTCCGAGTACGGGTTCAAGCAGTTTCAGAAACTCTTCCTTTTTTTCCCTATCCGTCATTTCTTTTTTTTGTAATTTCTCTTCAACATATAAGTGTCATAAACACAAAAAAAGTTTCATTTATTTTTAGGGGTTTTATTTATTAGACGTTTTTTTATGAAAAAGTTTCGATTTAATATATTTTATTATATTTTATTTTCTTTTATTCTTGTTCAGTGTTCTTCTGTTAAAACTAATACTGTAAATAAGAACTTTCTTTGGAAAATTTCTTCTGATAAAGCCACGGTTTATCTTCTTGGTTCTATTCATCTTGCTAAGGAATCTCTTTATCCTCTCAATCCGGTTATCGAAAATGCCTTTGCCGAATCGAATAACCTGGTTGTGGAACTTAACATTGATAAAATCAATCCCTTCGACCTGGTAAAAAAAGTTATGTACCAGGATGATAATAGTCTCGAAAAAAATGTTTCTAAAGAAATATATGCAAAATTAAAATCCATGTTCGATAAAAACGGTGTTCCTGAAATCGCTTATGCCAAGGCACACCCTTGGTTTGCCACTGTCATGCTTGTTAATCTTGAACTGAAAGCGAACGGTTACGATGAGAAAAACGGGATTGACCAGCACTTCCTGAATAAAGCCGATGAGAAAAGGATTCTCGAACTTGAAACAATGGACGAACAATTAAGTTTGTTCAATGAGTTTGACAATTTTTCCGCTGAGTTTGTCGATTATTCGCTAAATGATTTAAAAAATACAACCGAACAGGTTGATGATTTGTACCATGCCTGGAGTACAGGGAATGCTGAACACTTTGAAAAATTAATCGACGTTACTACAGAAGAAAATCCTAAGCTTGAAGTTGTTTTCAATAAATTAATCAAAGAACGGAATATTAAAATGGCAGAAAAAATTTCAGGTTATCTCAAATCAAATGGTAAATATTTCGTTGTTGTTGGTGCAGGTCATATTATAGGCAAAAGTGGGATTCTCTCGCTAATTAAAGAAAAAAATAAATATAAAGTTGAACAGTTATAAATTTCTATTTAATTATGGCAAACGATTATTCAAATTATTCGGTTTTAATTGTTGACGACAACCAGCCATTCAGGCAGGTTCTCAAAAGTCTGATTGAAATTAATTTCAAAGTTAATGTTTACGAAGCAAATCATCCGAAGGAGGCTTTCGAGATTTTGGAAAAGACTGTGCCGGACCTAATTGTCATGGACATGGAAATGCCCTACATGGATGGCTTGACTGCCGTAAAAAAAATTCGGGAAATTCCTGAACTCAAGGATATACCTATCATCATCTGTACCGTCCTGAGCGAAACTAACCTGGTGATTAAACTTGGAGAACTCAGAATCAGGGATTACCTACTGAAAAACACCGATGTCAAGGTACTGACTAATAAATTTGCAGATATTTTTGCAAGTATCGCAAACGGCACTTATAATATTTTCAATGGCAATGGCAGCTGACAACTTTGAACAATTGCTCGCATCCAATGATTTCCCTCCAATCATTTTTTTATTCGGAGAGGAAGAATTTCTTTTGGAAGAAGCCTACACAAAATTAATTAACCGGCTATGCCCTGATGAAAACTCGAGATATGACCTCGAAATTTTGGATTTCGAAGAATCAAAATCTTCAGCAGCAGTTGAAAACCTCATCCGCAGTTGCAATTCCCTGCCCTTCATTTCGCCCCGGAGAGTAGTGGTAGTCAAGCGATTTGAGAATGCCTTCAGCGGAAGATTGTCTGCAAAATCGGAAGAATATGAGAGACTTTCTAAATATCTGAACAATCCCCAGAAAACGACTTGCCTTATCATACGTTCACAAGATGAAAAACTCAAGGGTTTCTCTTCTGCAAAATCGGGAAAAGGCAAAGACAAACTTGATAAGTTGATTAAGGATGCAAAATTTCCATACAATATTCTGCTCGATAAGCACACCTGGTTTGAATTCCCTAAAGTCTATGAATCGGAGCTCTCTTCCTGGGTGAACAGGCGATTCAAAGAGATTGGCAAAAAGATTGAACCTAATGCTGTCGAAATGCTCATTTCTCAAAGCAATCCCAATCTCAGGGACATCAATAACGAAATTGAAAAAATACTTCTCTATATTGATGAAAAAGAAGAAATCACTTTGGATGATGTCACCTTCATTGTCGGCTCTTCGCGGGTTTACAACATCTTCGAACTTCAGAAAGCAATTGGCAAACGGAAAATGGGTGAATCCCTTATGATTGTCGAAAACATGCTCGCTAACGAAAGACAGGAAATGCTTATCATGACTATGTTGACACGCTACTTCATTGCATTGTGGAAACTAATCGAAGAGTCCGGCAAAACAAATAACAATTACCAGCTTGCCGGTAAAGTAGGCATCAATCCATATTTCGTTTCAGAATATCTCCATGCTCTCACTTTTTACTCACCCAATGAAATTGAGAATGCATTCCTTTTACTTTGCGAAACCGACGAAAAGCTGAAATCAACTTCTACCGACAGTCTCTATCTAATCCAAAACATGCTCGTCCGAATAATGAAAAAGTAATTAAACATTAGTCTGTAGGCTGTAGGCTGTAGGCTTTAGACATTTAGGGAAAAAAATAAAAGTATAACAATTCTATCACGCAGTGATTATATGTCTGTAGCAAACGAATCACAGCCACCACACTTATCCCGTAGGGATTAAATGTCTATAGAAAATTGTCTGAACAGGATTAAGAAGATTTAAGGATTGCAGGATTTAATTATTTTACACAAAACCCACTAAGAAATATTTCACGCAGAGCCGCTGAATCGCAGAGTTTTTTGGTTATATAAAGCCAAAAAGGTGCAGATTTGTGCATCCGGAGCAGATTTGACATCATTTTCACTTTCTTGTTTGATAAACCTAAAATCTAATGTTTACCACTGAGTTTTTAGTTAATTGGAGCCAAAAGGTGCAGATTTGTGCATTTTGAGCAATATTTTTAAAAATTCTGAATTCTGAATGGTGGATATATAAGTTGAAAGTTTAAAAGTGAGAAAGAAATCCCCCTGAATCCCCCTTTTACAAAGTGGGAAAAGCATTCCGGCGACGACTGGATTCAGCCCGACATGGATTAGCAAAGAAAGAGCGGGACAAAGTATAACCTCACCCCCTGCCCCTCTCCAATGGGAGAGGGGAGTTATCAAACGCACTGCAAAAATAAGGTTGTGGGAGTTATATGTCAAGAAAATGGTTCTAAAATGGTTTTTAAAATATAGGCTGTAGGCTGGAGGCTATTGGGAAAAAAGGATAAGCAAATATTGTCCATGAATGGCACATGGTTGAAAAAAAATAAGAATGAAAAACGAAAAAAATATTTAATTATTTTAGATATTTAATTAAAATAATTAATTTTCTTTAAAAGGAAGCCTTAGTAGATTATCTTTAATCTTTTTTATAGTTTCATATGTTAATCTATTCATAAATGTAGCTTTCCATTCGGAAACTCCATCAAAAATACATTGTTTAATAAATTCATCGATATCAGAGTTTGAAAGTATAATCCAATAAGGATGATTAATATTCAAAATTATCGTAACTCTATTTTTTTCAATATTTGGACGATGCAATACATACGGATCGTTTACAGAAAGTTCTGTATCTATATATATATCAACAAATAAACCTTCTAATTCAATGGACTTAAAAGGTTCATTTAACTTGGATACTGTATTAATTAAATTCTCATTATTAAATTTTATGTCTTCATCTAATTCCAATTGTTCTTTAAAAATACAGTAATTAAAATTTAAAGTATTATGTATATCATTTTCAATTGCCAAAATACTACTTTCTAGTACTGATGTTAAATCCTGATTTTGTTCTAAATTCTTAAATTTACGATAAGTTTGAGCAAATTCTTTTAATTCAGCAATTTCAGTAAATAAAGCAGCTTCAACTTCATCTTCCTCATTGCTATAAAATAAAATATCATCTTTTGTATGGCTAACATCAAAATCAGTAAAACATATTTCGCCAACAAGTCTTTGATTGACTAAATCATTACTACCACCTTCAGAAGCTCCATATAAAGTTGATGGTCTCCATGCTTCCGGCCAACCTTTTATTACTCTATCTGCTTGAATAATTGTAAAACCAGCATCTCTTCTTTTTCCAATATCAAATACCCCTGCCCAACCTGATACATTTTTATCATTAATTGAAAATGCAAAATTTTTAATTAAAGGTTCATTAGTTTTTTTATCTTTTATGAGTCTATTATATATACGTTCATTATAATCCCAATAGAGTCTGCTATTATTCCAAAAAAGTTGCAAGTTAAGATTTATGAAATCTTTTCTATAAATAGAGCTTAAATATCTTTTAATATTATCTATTGTTCTTGGTGCTAATTTTCTATTTAATACAGAAATAATAATTTTTGTATAATGATCATTATTCTCAACTATACTATTTGTGTAATTTAAATCTAAATTACTTAAAGCTATTTGATTAGAATTCACAACAATACAATGTTCAATACTTTCATCAAATTTTTTTGTTTTAATTTCACAATTTGTACCAAACCAAAAAGCTGAGGTCTTTAATCCAAGGCCATATTTGGATCGATAAGATGTATCATCTGGAGGTTTACCAAAATCCATAGCGTTTTCTAATTCAACAAAATTCATACCGCTTGAATTGTCTTCAATTATCAATTGATCATGATGATAAGAAATTTTTATAGTTAAGTTTGTGTTCTCCTTATCAAATAATTCATCAAGTACAATTCTATTATTAATATACGCTTGAGTTGAATTATCAATAAATTCTGCTAATGCATACCATGCTTTATAGGATAATCTTTTATATGAGGAGATTATACCAGGACCAATTTTTGCTGAAATTGTTTCCATATTTTTAATTTATTAGTTTAATTTAAAATGATATTTGCCTTTTGAGTCTTTAATAAGAATATAAACTTTATCAGTTGATAATGGATTCATTCCATAGCATTCCAAAAAATATTTTCCTCTTTTCTTTTTTAAAATCCAAGTAGATATTCTATCATTATAATTAATTTTAATATTCCCTTCATTTAAATTTAGTATGTTTTCATTTAATAATTTTAATTGACCTCCCTCATTTGTTAAATGAGATTCTGATTCATAATTAATAGGATATTCGCCAAAAAGCCTATAAGCATTCTCATCATTTGTATTTCTATATAATTCAAAATAACATAATTTAGCACCTAATTCTTTGACTTTTTTTTCTTTTTCTTCATCAATTTCTTCATCTACAATTACTAACACTTTCTGTTTTATTTCGTCTAACATTATTAATAAAGATTCTTCAATTAAAGGTATATCAAATTGTTGTGCTATTCTCATTAGATAATTTTTAATAAGAAATTTATTGATTTCAGCATTAGCAAATACATTAATTTGAAAAAAGGTATGATCCCAATTCTTTTTATATAATTCAACTTCTACGAACCACCACTCTTGATAATCTTTTTTTATTAGAATAAGATCTGGTCTTGCTGGTTTATCAATATCTTGAGCACTTAATTCTTGTTTAAAAGGTAATGTGTGATAATCATAAAATACATCTTTAGAAAAACGCATTATTTCATTTTCAAAATGTGATTCAGGATAATTTGATATTATTTTTAATTCATCAAACCACGAATTATTTTCTGATAGTAAAATCCTTGACATTTAAATCCTTTTTTAAAAACCAAATCTACCTTTTGAACCATTAATATAATTTTCTTCTGGCTCTAATGATATCCAATTTCTTTTTAATTCTTCTGCAACAGAGCCAGTTGTGTTACTTCCAGCAAATGGGTCAAAAACAATGTCCCCAGGTTCAGTTAAAAAATTTATAAAAAATTTTGGTAAATCATAAGGCATTCTTGCAGGATGAGGAATAATATCATTTTCTTTGCAATATTTTTGATAGTTAGTTTGAGAATGAGTATTTGCAGCAATAATTACATTTGATGGAATAGAACCATTGTGATTTTTTAGAAAAGTTATATCGCCTATATTATGTTCTGATGGTCTTTTACCAGAATTATATTTCCCATTTTTTAATAACTTTTTCATAGATTCACTGTATTCTTCAAGAACATTTTTATTATTTGCTTTGGGTTTTTCTGTATTACTCATCCACCATAAATTTGTGAATGAATCTTTAACTCTTATTCTTTCAACTGTAACCCATTGAGCTGGTCCTGGTAATTTAGCAGGGTTGTACCAAATAAATTGTTGACAAAGTATAAAGCCCCCATTTTCTAAAAAAGAAATAAAGGATTTTGTGGAAAGAATTGACATTGTTGGTTTATTTTTTTCCCAAGAATTTCCAAGTTCAATAATAATTGAACCATCGGGGGCTAATAATTCCTTAAATTTGGGAGCTAATGATTTAAACCAATTTAAATATTCTTCGCCTTGTAAATTGCCGTATTTTTTTTTGCGATTTAAAGGAAAAGGTGGTGAAGTAAAAATTAAATTTATCTTACCTCTAAGCTTATTATAAAGTGAATCATTAAAAAATGATTCTACTGTTGACTGGTATAGTTTACCAAAATTTGTTTTATAGGCTAATTTCAATGGAATTTAATTATTAAGTATTTTAAAAAATTATAATAATTTTACAAATTTATAAAATATAACATACAATTTCAATACTTGTATATAAGAATCCCTCACAATAGGGGAGAAAGATTCTTCGCTTAGTTCAGAATGACAAATAATTTTTTTCCAATTCTCAAATGTTTTAAGTTGTAAAGTTTTTAATTTAATAGTAAATGGAAAAATGGACAAATTCAATTATAAATTGACATTTAAAAATGATATAGTAGATTCAATACTATGCCTTGATGCCGTATTGCCGGGTATTGAGTTTTTCTCCCGGTTCAATGATGTTCCGCTCCTTGCTGCCGACGGTGCTTCTCTCAAGCTTTACGATTTGTCAATTATCCCCGGTTTCATAATCGGTGACCTCGATACATTTTCCTCGAATCCATTATCTGAGCAGTTAATCGGTAAATCAGAGATAATTCATAGTTCGGAACAGGAAACAAATGATTTCGAAAAATCACTGAATTTTTGCATCGGTAAAGGTTGGAAAAATATTATGATTGCCGGCTTCCACGGCGGAGCTCTCGAACATACTTTAAACAACTGGAGCATAATAAAAAAATTCAGCCGCAGATTGAATCTTTGTATTTATGATGATGGAAGGTATGCTTTGCCGGTTTATAATTCTATAAGTTTCAATCCTGAAATGAATGAATTAATTTCCATAATACCACAACCAATGTCGAAAATGACAACAAAAGGATTACAATGGGAATTAAAAAATGAGACCCTGGAGTTAGGATTAAGGGAAGGAGCGAGGAATATAGCTAGAGCCGAAGTTATTGATATTGAACTACATATAGGAGAATACCTCCTGTTTATCGACCAGAGGCTACCGCAATTCCCTATATTTGATAAATTGAAATAAATACACTAAATTTATATAAAAAGCGATTAAAATAATCTATTTAATTAATTATTTAAAATCCTCATTATAAATTATTATGCAGAAGGAAATCCATTCACACTGGAGTACGCATCTTGAAAAAGATATAGAAATTGCTGTTTACGGGCGTTATGGATATGCCATACTTTTATTTCCAACATTTACTGACGAAGAGCTTGAATGCGAAAAGTTCGGATTAATCGAATCAATTTCAACCGGAATAAAAAAAGGAAAATATAAAGTATTTTCCATACCGGGAGTGAATTTCGAAAGCTGGCTGAGTGACAATAAAAGCCCCCAGGACAAATCCTACCGCCAGTTCCAGTATAATAATTTCATCATCGAGGAAATGGTGCCCTTCATTTTCGGCGAATGCGGGGGTCCGGTGCCAATCATCACCTGCGGTGCTTCAATCGGTGCATACCACGCCGCTAATACTTATTTCCGCAGACCTGATATTTTCTATGGAATGCTGGCAATGAGCGGCACATACAATATAGAGCATCTCGCACACGGTTATTTCGATGATAATTGCTATTTTAATTCACCGGTTCACTATCTTCCTAATCTGACCGACAGCTATTGGTTATCGTTTTTGGTTAACAAGAAGCACTGCTATGTTCTGTCCGGTACCGGCGAAAACGAGTTCCCTGAAAATTCATCCCATCTATCGAGCATACTGAAAAGCAAGGGAATACCACATGAACTTGATTTATGGGGAAAAGAATGGGACCACAACTGGGACACATGGAAAGCAATGCTCCCCAAATACCTGGATGAGAAATTTTAATAGGATATTTTGATTTTGCTTTATTTTTTAATACTAATCTATTTAATGTTTCGTTTCGTTAACAAGTGAATATCTGATGTTAAATTTTTATAAAAAATAATTTCAGTGATAATACAATAATAAAATTATAAATGGAGAAGAATAATGCTTGATATAAAAAAATTATCAGTATTTGATGAGAACAACAATAAAATCGCGGTGCAAATTCCTGTTAATGATTTCATTAAAATTGAAGAAATCATTGAAAACCATGGACTCGCCTATTTAATGGATGAAGTTCAAAATGATGAAATCTTATCCTATGATGAAGCAAAAGTTTATTACCAGAATCTGAAGAAAAAAAGTGTTTGAATTATCCTACACTAAAACTTTTTTAAAAGAACTGTCTAATGTGCCCAATCATATTAGGAATAAAGTTGAGAAAATTGTATTCCGGGATTTAAAAACATCTAATCCCTTCAATTTAGGAATTATCGAAAAGCTCAAAGGATATCCCGATAAATATAAAATAAGAATTGGTGATTACAGAATTGGACTTACAATTCATAAACTGAGTAATAAAATAATTTTTCAAAGATTATCTCACAGAAAAGAAATTTACAAAATATTTCCATAATTCATTTATCACATTTTCAGTATTTTGTAAAGATTTTCCAAAAAATAAATACCTGATTTAGAAATATTAACAAGAATAATTTTCTAAATAAATAACATAATTTTCAATTAACATTTACATCAATTTTCATAATTTAATTTGGATTCTGCCCTTGGTCTTCCCGGTTTCTGTTCGTCGAACAAACCGAGCATGCCTTTACTTTCCCAGTTCCTGAGCCAATTACTCACCGTGTCCCTATGAACATCCAATATGTCCGCGATTGCGGCAATAGGAAAACTTTTTGAGCTGAGTAAAATTGCATTAGCCCTAAATCTTGCTTTAGTCAAAGGGCAGTTCTTCAGAATATTTTTCAATTTGCCTTCTTCGCCGTCTTTAAAATCTTTTACAAAACGCATAAATATTATGTAAATATATTTTTATTCAACTTTTACTTAATTACAACAAATTTCACTGTTTGAATTTGAGACCCAGCCTGCAAAGTGCAGAAATAGATACCTGATGTAAGTTTACTTGCATCGTAATTTATTTTATGTCAACCAGGTTATTGAATAACCATATCTTTCATCAATAATTATCTGACTGAATTTGTAGATTTTCTTAATACCATTATCGAAAGTTATCAATTATCAATAATCTGTAATCCCCCTCAGCATTAATGTGTTTATTTTCTGAGTCATTATTATTTATATAATTTAAATATAGAATGATTAGTTATAAAAATGCCATAATTTTCATTTTTGATGTACAAGGAAATAAATTCATCTATACCATGGTCAGATTGCCAGCCAAAATTCCTCCATGAATCACCTCCATCTTCAGTTTGTAATATTGTGCAGCACATGCCAATAGCCCATCCCAATTCTTTATTTAGAAAAAAAGGTTCGGAATTTAAATATGAAACACCATTGTCTTGTGACCATTCGACTCTTGAATAATACCAATCTTTACCCCCATTATTTGTTTTTAAAAATGCTCGATTAATTTGATTGAATGGATGTGTGTAATTAGTAATTAAAATTGGGGAGTACCCATGAATTGAGACTAAACCAGTGTCTTTATTAAAAAAGTAGACTATATTACCATAATTTTTTTCTCTATTGGTACCAATAATACGCCAATTGTTACCTCCATCATTTGTTTCTACAACAATACTTTCACCAATTACCCATCCAGTATCTTTATTTAAAAAAAATAGATTATGAACATCTCGTTTAAGATTATTATCATTTTCAAATTCACGTCTTGAAATTTTATTTAAATTATATTTAATAATCCAGTTTTTACCTCCATCATAAGTATATAGTATTTTACCTGAATCAGCAGAAGCCCATCCTATTTTGTCTGTATTAAACTGTAAGTTATTTATTTGAGATTCTACTAAATCTATTTTATTCCAACTCTCCCCTCCATTACTTGTTGACAAAAGTTTATCAGTTCCTAAAATCCAACCGTAATTTTTATCAAGAAAGAATATTTTGAATAAATTTGATTTTAAATCTAAAGGTATCTCAGTCCAATTATCACCGCCATCTATAGTTTTTAGTAATAAAGCAGATTTATTAACACCATTATTAACTCCTATAATATATCCGTTTGTAGAATCAATAAATTTCATCCCATTAAATTTATATTCTTTTTGAAATTCTTTAATCAGTTCGAATTTTGGAGAGGAACATGAAAAAAATAAAAAAGTGAATAAGAATATTACTAATTTTAATTTTGAATTTCTCATAATTTTTTCTCAAATTATTTTTACAATTAATTATTTATTTAAAACATTCAAATATTATTAACAGTTGTATCTTTCAAAAAAACTTCAATTGTTTTTTTGGAAATTGGTGTTATTTTTATTTATCATTAGATAACACTTGAACTTCCGCTTCAGTTAAAGCCCGGTTATAAACTCTTATATCATCTAGCATACCTCTGAAAAATCTTCCATTAACACCCGAACCAATTTTTATCTTATTACTTTCAGATATAAATTCATACGTATCATTACATTCACCCTTTAGTTCTCCGTTTTCGTACAATCGAATTTCTCCGGATTTAGCTGTGATAGCAACATGCCTCCATTGATTAAATGGTGTCGGAGAAAGTATTGGAAGTAAACAATGACCTGTATTATAATAAACAACGTTATTACCCCCGTCATTACATTGTAAATGAATATTACCATCCATATCGGTATAACCACCTTCAGATTCAAAAATCCCCTGAAAATCTCCAGTGTAGTCATTAACATTAAACCATGCTGATACCGACATTTCTCTGCCCCCACCAAATTTTCCTGTTAATTTAATATCATTCGATATTCCATTAAAGGAATAAGCTCGGTTTGGATTACCAAACCTATCGGTAGTTAAAGATGCACCATATACTGTACCATGGTTGCCATTACCACCTTCGTCATTAGCATTTCCATTAAATGGATAAAAGGATGTTAAACCGCATAATGAAATATTATCATCTGATTGGATTATTTCAACTTCATAACCAAGACTTGTTGTATTGTAATTACCATCAACAGCAAATACATTTATATTATGTTTAGAACCAATTGGGAGATTACAAGTTATCCAGTTAAACCTGAAAGTAGTATCTTTTAAAAAAATATTTTCAAACTTTTCAGCCCATAACATTTTTTTATTATCAATGAAACAACTTACTTGGAGAAGTGAATTATCATCTGTAGCCCTTATTGTAATAGGAATAATACTATTTACAGGAACTTTATTTGATGTAGGTTCAAGAATTGAAATAGTTGGTTTTGTTTTATCATTTGGATTATTAGAAATATCTAATTTCAAAAGGGCAGAACCAACATTCCCAGAAACATCTTCTGCCCTTATATACAAATCCACATATCCTAAATAACCTTTATTATCCCAATCAAAAGTATGATACCCTTCATTGCTTGGAGGATTAACCTGGAAAGTCTGTATTGGTGTTTTCGAAAAGCCAATGTAGAGATGTACAGCTTGAACTTTGTCATTATCACTAAATTTTACTCCAATAGGTATAACTGAATTTGCTTGTTGTTTTCTTATTGATGGAGATAAAATTTCGATTGTAGGTTTTATAATGTCTGAGTTTGTTGGAATCAAGTTGAAAATATTATATTCGTCAACAAACCATAAATTACATCCAAGAATACCTATTGAAAATGTTTGAGCAATTAATGAAAAGCCTGGTATACGAGCAGCAATTGCATCCTTAGTAGCTTCACCACCAAAATCCTTAATAATTTTTAAAACAAGATCAATATTATCTAATATAAGTATAGAAGATTTTAATAGAAAATCCTTTAAATTTTTATCATTGAATGAGTAATAAATATCTGGTATTTTAAGTCCGAATGTAACAAAAACATTATATAATTCTATAATATCTTGAATTTGTTCTGGACTCACTGTAAAAGTATTTATATCAGATTTAGCAAGAACTGGAACAAAAGTAGTAATGTAAGTTTCAAAAACAGCTAACCAAATACTAAAATTAGTTCTTTTTAATCCTTCTAGTCTAAAATCCTTATTATCTTTATCTGGATAGGCATTTTTATCACCTAAATAAGTTGACATTCCTAGTGTATGTACAGCAGTATAATCTTCTTTTATTTCAGTCGTAGTGTCTTTGTTACATTTTCTATCCCAAATAAAACTCAATATTTTGTTGAAAATAGGAGCCGAAGGACCTAATGGGGTTATTTTTGAACCTTCAACAGACCATCTGATGTTAATGTGTCTCCTGATTTTATTTTTAACAGTACAGATAATTATTTCATTATTATCTTTTTCAGCTGTTAAATTAATTCCTGATTGATATTCTGATGGATATATAGAAATTTTTTCATTTAAGATATTATCCAGTTTATTTTTTCCTTTTACTTTATTTGTAAATGATATTGTGTCCCCAGTTGCATATTCATAAGTTTTTATAAAAGCTCCTTTTAAAATAGCTGTTAAATTACTATCCAAAGCATTCATGAATGGTTTTCCAGCATAAATTGTATCATCAACAAAGGATGAAACATAATGAACTTCACCTAAGTTTTGTATGAAATCTACAACACTGTCTGCTCCCTGCTCTAAAGTCATTCCCATCATGTAAGCATTTTGATAAACAAGAGCAGAAATTGAACTGAACCCATTAATATGAATAGCGGAATCGGAGGATTTAGCAATACCCATAGCAATGAGGTTATTTCCGGTATCGCTAACCATGATTGTTTGAGGCAAGCCATTTTTTGAGATTAAAACCTTTGCAATTCCTAAAGAATCGAATTGTCTGTTAAAATCAGCATAACTACTTACTTTTAATTGATTCAGATTTAGAATATCATTATTAATTGATACTGTTATAAAATTTTGTTCTTTTTGTTTGATTGTAATACTGTCAATCTCGCTTAGATTTTGATTTATTATCGTATTATTTAGAACAAACTTTATTTGCTGATTCTCGAATAAAATTTGATTGATATCACTAACATCAAAATATCTTGTAAAAGAATCAGATTTGCCAAATACAGTTATTAATGATGATATTTCAGATTTGTTAAAACTTATATTGTCAATTTCATTAATATTATATGATTGCGAACTACCATTATTTAGATAAATAATAAGAATTGGTTCTTTCTCAGCATAAAGAGAAATTGTAAATAAGAATGCTATCAAAAAAATTGTAAGATTTTTCATGTCATTATCCTCCTAATTTATTAATATCATTTTTTTTGTTTGAATTATATTATTGAATATTACTTCATAATAATAAATGCCACTTTGAACTCGGTTTCCAAGTGTGTCAAAACAATTCCATTGCAAAGTGTTTTTACCTGCTTGACAATTATCACATTTTAGCTTTTTAATCTTATTACCATTATTATTATAAATAATTATTTCAACATTACCGCTTGTTGTGAGTTCAAATTCTAAAAAAGTATGAGTTTGAAAGGGATTTGGATAATTCCCTTTTAAGGTAAAAGTCTTAATATCATAAGTTCTTTCATCTATTCCTGTTAGACTATCAAATTTCATACTTTGAATTTGTGAAACTGGTATAGTTATAATAGAATTATCAATCAGATGTAGAAACATCGTATCTTTTTGAGCTAAGGAATTCATTGTTAATCCTAAAATTATCATTAGGAAAGCAAGTAAATTTTTCATCTCATCCTCCAATTTTTATAATTAACTTATTTATATATTAGAATTATGAATTCTTTCTTTACCCGTAGATTTCTTATATTTGTAAAAATTGACGCAAAAATATTCTGTTAATCATTATCCGCAATGAGTTTTGTACGGGAACTATCGAGGATTCCATGAAACATGTAATCAAATTTGAATTCCACGAAGTTAAAATCAGGAAAGCTGATGCTGATTTAATCCGTGAGAGGATTCTTTCTATTGCTAAAGAGAATAATATAGGCACCGAACCGATTCAATATGAGGATTTACTTCGCGATATCAGGAAGAAACTTATTGAATTGAGTAGTACTTATGAATTCGTTCTCGACGGCAAACCCGTTGATTTTACCCAGGAAAATTTTGCAATGTTCAAATCCAAAGTTCTCAAAACCTTTTTATATTCGAAGCTTAATGATGATATTTTATCATTACTTAAGAAAAATCTCGATATTCTATGTTTTTATGCTTTTAGTAAACCATGGTCGGAAACTGAAATTAATAATAGAACTAATGAAATCAGGGATGTGAAATCGAAAGTAGCTGTATTTCTTCTCTTTTTTAAAAAGAAAAATGTTAAAAGAAATATAATTTTGATGCTGTTTGCATTTCTCCTTTTTGTAATTATATTATTAACAATAAATTACAGCAACTTACAAAATTATTATAAAATCAGGGAAAGCAGGTATCAGGACCAAATTAAAATTGATTGGGTAAATCATTTTAAGTTCTATAATATAGATTTAAAGAACTATGATACATTAGAAATCCCAAAAGATGAAATAAAATTATTCATAAAAAATTTTAATGTTGACACCTCAATGAATTTTCCCGGAAGTATAAAAATAAAAGTAATTAAAGGATCGGAAAAATTCATGAGTGAGCCGGGAGTAAAAAAATGCAACAAATTTAACGGGGAAATGGCATTTGGATTTGGTAAGAGTTATTGCGAAGATTTCTGTTATGATAGAATAGATAAGAAACCATATTTATCACACCCATACAAGACAATACTAAGAATTAATTTTAAGGATTCCACATATATCTCCTATTTAAGTTTCAGTTGGGTGGAAATGGATGGGAATTGGGGTTCAGGAGGATGGGTATTTATTAATGGAAAACAAATGGGTATTAATCCATATAACTATATAGGTATTTATCCGCCGAGTAATTTATTGAAAGATGAAATCGTGAGGAATTATAAATTAAAAGTAAATGAAGTTGCCAAATATGTTGATATCGCTATTCTCGATATTGCAAATGAAAGCGAAATTTTCATAAATGATATAATAGTCTATGGAAAATAAGTTAGAATTTTAAATTTCTCAAATATACTATTCCCTGTTCACTCAGTTTCAGTCTCTGCCAAATAATTTTACTGCAGGAATTTCAGAGATTAATTGATGATAATATAGGAAGTGGAAAGTAAATTCAAGCGCCCGCTCAAAATCATCATTCCAACTGAATGACAATTTTCCTTCCCTCGGTTCAAAATCTTTTCCCTCAGGCAGTTCTTCATTAATTCTATTCTCTTTTTTGGTGGATGCGAGTGACGTTAATGTATTCAGCAAGTTTTCATCTTCAATTTCAGATTTGCATACCCAAAAAGCAAGAGGCAGAGGAAATTCGTTCATATCAGACCATTCTTCACTTATGTCAAGAGTTATCCTGCCTTCATCCTCACCATTCCAGGTAATAACTATATCTGAGGTTTTTATCATTTCTTCAATTGTTTGATTTTTTTTCTCTATTTCGGGGAACATATTGTACTTTTCACCAAGCAACAGTTTCCCGATTGATATAATGAAGTCATCCGGAAAATCGGAGGAACAATTTTTAATATTTTTAAGTTCTTTTGAAAGTATTATTGTTCCAGCTTTAGTGTATGATTCAGATAAAAGCGCAGGACCGGGAATTATGCGGTAATCGGCATCAAGTAATCCTTTTGCATAGCCGAAAGGGGTAAGCAATGCGGCATCAACTTTATTTGCCATTAACAAAGAAGCACATTCATTTTCACTTAAACGGTAAAGAGTGATTTCACCTTTTGCTTTCAATGATTCCTGATTGAACAAAAGTTCATCATATATCGGATTATTAGGTACAGCAAGTTTTAACATATTTAATTTCTATTTCATAATTATCAAAAAATAGTTTAATCAATATTATTGTCAAGAGGTAAAAATAAAAGTGTCAGCATGCCTGGTATTGTCATGAGCACACTGATAGCAAAGAACCAAAAATAACCCACAAGTTCCTGGACAACACCGCTTATAAACCCGGGAAGCATCATTCCAAACGCCATGACGCCGGTGGAAATTGCATAATGGGATGTCTTGAATTTCCCTTTTGATATATAAAGGAGGTAAACCATATAAGCAGTGAATCCCAATCCGTAACCCAACTGTTCGATAATAATACAAAGTTGAATTATAGGATGAAATTGCAGAACCGAATTAGCTCCTAATATCCAGGAAAAATCGATTGATATAAGGTATAAAGGTTTTGCTGCTGCCATATATACAAATAATACAGTGGGAATATTCATACTTAAAGCGAGGTACCAAATTAGTTTTTTCAATCCGTATTTTTTTATAAGCCATCCGCCAAGAATACCTCCTGCAAGCAGAGAAATAATACCAACTGTGCCATAGTAAATTCCAACTTCGCTCAATCCTAATCCCAATCCACCTTCTGATGGTTTGTCCAGGAAGAATGGTTGTGCCATTTTCAGCAATAATGCTTCTCCGAACCTGTATAATAAAATAAATGCGAGTATTATGCCGATTTTTTCCTGGGAAAAATAATCTTTGAATATCTGTTTGTATGGCACCGAATCTGTTTTGTCCCTGACAGGCAAATCGGTTTCTGGATAAGGAAGTATATAATTATGATAAAAATATAATAGCAGGAATACCAGTGCTGTTATAACGAAAGCAACAGTCCACCCGATTTTTATATTACCATATTCTTTGCCGAGCCATCCCGCAACAGAAAGAAGTACACCTCCCGCAAAAACCATTGCAACCCTGTAGAAAGTGCTTCTTATTCCCGTAAAAAAAGCCTGTTCTTTTTTGTCGAGTGAATGAAGATAAAATCCGTCAGTTGCTATGTCATGAGTAGCAGAAAGAAAAGCTATAACAGTAAAAAGAATTAACGAAATTAAAATGAATCCTGTCAAATTCAAGGTTAGGGCAACCACTGCAAAACATATTGCCAATGCGAGCTGCATCCATATTACCCACTTCCTTTTAGTTGCAATCGAATCAATATACGGACCCCAGAACAGCTTTATTGACCACGGGAGATAGAGAAAACTTGTAAATCCGATGAATAAGTTTGAAACTTCGAGTGATTTATACATTGCAGTTGACAACTGGTTGACAATGACCCATGGGATGCCTTCTGCAAAATACTGAGTCGGAATAAACAGCCAGGGATTTCTCTTATTAACTTTATCCTTTACCATATATATTTATTATTTTAATATCGCAGATTGACTATTTCATTACTTAAAATAATTTTTAATATTAAATTTTCAATTTTCAATAAATTTTAAAATATTAAATTTTTTAATGAATAATGAAATATCTATAAATAATTTTTTTAAAAAAAATTTATCATTGAAAATTCAATAAAAATCAGAAATTGAAAATTGTATATTTATGCTTCGTTCTGCAAAATTAGGGATAAATTAAATTCAGAACTTGAAGAATAAAAATAAAAAAATCCACAGTAATCATATACTGTGGATTCTATTTACAATTTAAAGTATTATTGTCCCTGTTGCGGCAATGGAGCCGGCGGTGGTTTCAACGGACTCTGGTCAGCAGGAATCGCAGCTCCCTGGGTGACGGGTTTTTGCATTTGCTCCACTTCAGTGTGAATAAAGAATTTGTTTGAAGCAATTATAAGAATAAGAATAATTGCGGCAATAACTTTAGTTACTTTGGCGAGCAAATCATTTGCCCTCTGCATGCCGAATACAGCACCGAACTGTGCACTCAAACCGCCGAATGTGGCAGTGAGGTCACCCTTGCCAGGCTGTAGCAATACAGCAAGAATTAACAGAATTGCACCGATTATACCGATTATAGCTAATATAGAAAACATAATTTCACCTTTTTTTGCATTAACTTAGCTTACAAATTTAGTCAAAATCATAGTTTTTAACAAATTATTTCATAAATGCATTGTGAACACTAATAAATAATTATCTATCCACCATCACCTTAAGATAAATTGTTCTTGTTCCATGATTAATTTTTATAAAGTATATTCCAGATTCCACAACTGAACAATCCCATACAAGCCAGCCGCTGTATAGATTTTGCCTGTCAATTCTTATTTTCTCCCTGCCTTCTATCTTTTCGCCGTAGATATTGAAAACAACAATTTCATCTTTATCAATATCTAAGCTCATATCCCAATAAATAAGTGTTTTAACATAATTCTTTGCTGGCATCGGGAAAGGAGGATATGCATAGAGGTAATTTTGTACCTCAATTTCTACATCAATTACGGCTGTAGTTGTATCAATCCCTTCACCGCTTAGATATGTTACATTGTCAATATCATCTGCATTTGAATAAAAAACAATACTATCTATGTATACTTTTACTTCATTTGGTTTGAAATATACATTAAATTCAAAATATTCTCTGGGTTTGATTAATAAAGGATTAAGTGAATCAATTAAAGGCAAATCTATTGTAAATGCAGTATCAATAGGAATTGAATATCCCTTTATTGTCAAATCAACATACGATGATAAATTCTCAATTTTTAATTTTGCATTAATTGTATCTTTACTCTTTATATCACGTTTGCCAAATTCATAATCTACTACTGAAATAATCGGTTTGGGTTTATCCATATCGCTAATCTTAATCCAGTAAATATTATTGGGGTGAATATCATCAGAGTAACGTGCAAAAAAAGTATCGCCATATTTATTACATATTTCGATGATTTTACCATTATATGGGAAATTAACATATCTCCATTTACTCTTATCATAAATATCTTTTGTAAAGAAAAGAGTATCCTGAATTGCTATGTAAAAATAATTACTGTCCCTGAATATACCATTATAAATACGTTTTTCATAACCCAATGCAGTAACTTTATAAGTATAAATTTTATTGAAAGTTTTTGTTTCAAAATCAAGAATTTCAATGGTTACAAAAGAATCCGATTCATTATACAAGAACATAGCCAGAGCCGGCTTATCATCAATTGTTATTTCTTTATAGTACAACATACTGTCTACATTGGGATATTTCATGATAACTTCCCAATTCAAACCTTTGTCGGATGTATATCTGAATTCCCTTGTTGTATCAATGAAATTGATGCAATGAATTATAAATGAATTTGTATCTTTGGAATAAATATAATTTATAACATAGTTTGAATCCCGATACTCGCTTATTAAATCAAAATCTTCATTATATGTTATAATTTTATTATATGCCCATTTATTATACTTATTGAATAAAAAAGTATTACTTGCTAAAATAAAATTGTCTCCTCTTTTGAATAAATTAGGTGCATTTGGAAATAGTGGATATGGAACAAGCCCATAATAAATATTATGCTCCGGTAATTGTTTATAAGTGAAAGTTCTTCCATAATTTTTGCTTATCATTAACATACTTTTTGTGCCTTTGTCATATCCGGCAATCATATAAAGTGTTTTTGACACATCATCAAAATATTTAAATTCTATATTAAAATAATCCTTATGATTTGGATTTATATTAATATCAATTGTTGGCTGTAAAGTCAATCCATTATTTTTTGTTAGATAGATTTCGTTATAATATGTTCCATCATAAAATCCGTCATAAAACAAATATGTTGAGTCATTTATTCTATCAGGCAGATTACTATATTTACCTCCTGAAAAATCTGAAATAAAAGTCGTTTCATTATTATCCAGATTTATAATGATTATTAATTTAGCATCGCCAATAAAAATATATTTATTCCTATTTATTATGAAATCTTTCGGTCTTATCATTGATGTAACATAATTATAATCAAATTTGGTTAATAAGGCTGAAGAGTCTTTATTGATGACTTTATGTAAATATGAAATGAAATTTTCATGGAAGATATTATAAATAAGAGGATAAAATGCCTTATAGACATTGCCTCCAATAAATTTATAAAAATCAACATTTTTATATACCATTTCTGCAGTAGAAAAATCCTCCGTTCTATATATATCACTATCTATTTGAGCATAAAAATAATTTGAATCAATTTCTATTTCGTATCTACCGGATAGTGAGGAATCAGGTGTAAATTTTGAAAAGTTAACTGTGTCAATTAATGATAAATTCAAGTCAAATCTTAAAAATCTTGATGAATCTATAGCTGCAATAATGTAATTATTAAAATAAGCAATTGATTTTTTGTAACCATGATTGTAATAATTACCCAATGGTTTCGAGAGTAAAGGAAATTTATTTTTAATATGATAATCATTTGATATAATAAATAGTGTACTGTCCGACCTGAGAAAATATCCTACAGGATATGATACAACAGCAAATACCGAATCATTTAAATCAGCTTTCAATTTCCATGTTTTACCATTATCTATTGATGTACTAATCTGACCCATATCACTGAAAGCCAGCATTTGAGAATCAATAAAAAATAATTTTACCATTTTTCCTTTATCGAAAACCCTCTTTTGTTCCCATGTTTCGGCATTATCATAGCTGATTAGCATTGAGCCTAAGTCTCCTAAAACAGCTATAGTATCACCCTTTGACTCGATACTATTAAAGTTAATATTAATAGGAGTAAATTCGAATTTTTGAGAGAATAATAAGCAACTATGAAATAGAAACAGAATATAGAATAATAATATTTTTTTCATAATTTCACCATTAATATTTGAGGCTGTTCAAATTAAATATTAATAAGAACAGCCTCTGATTTAAAAAATTACCATGTACAAGGTGTCCATAAATTAAAACATTCACTTGTTTCCCCATTACGAGGTTGTTGAACCTGTGAATATTGAGTATCCCCACAAAAATCTTCTACACAGGACGGACTTGGTCCATATACTTTTGTTGCAATCCACTTTTGCTGCAATGTGTCCCAACAAAATAACCATAATTCGTAACAATAACAATTTGTTAAATTACATGGTACAAAATCTATTATGCCATTATGGTTATGCATTTCCCAGCACTTTTCATAAATATAATCAACGTATATCCCTCCTTGGCCACATGGAGGAATACTCGAACATAAATTCTGGAAAAAAGCCGGTGTATAAACCTGTCCATAAATGTATTGCATTATTTGGTCAGGTGTCCAGGCTTGCGAGCAATTTGGATTCAATGGCGCGTAACCAAATACTCTTATACTCGAATACTCGCTTGGACTCGGCGTACAGTTATAGCAAATATGAACACTATAATCACAACCATTTATACTCATTTGCACAAAGGTTTCTGCATAACCTGATGGGCATTCATTTGAATAAACATTTGCGGTAAAACTTAGCATAAATAAAGTTACAATTAAAATAAAATACTTTTTCATATATCCTCCGAATAAATTTGCTTTTCATAATAAAAAGCATATTTTTGAGTAAGTCTGTTTGAACTTCAGTTAACTATTATTCAAACAGGTCCCGGGCTAACGGGTGTAACAGCTCGTTAGTCCTTTAATTTAATTAGCCACAACGATTAATTCGTATCGATAAGCTCCTGTTTAGCAGGATTGATTTTGATTTGCATATACCTCCATTGTTAGTTTATAAATCAGTTATTTATAAAAAATAAATGAATCACTTCAATGAACTTGTTCGGGAATAAGCAAACACTATGGCTCTCATATAGGTTTGTTCTTTATCGGACTACACTCCCTGTATATTAAATAAATCAGCCATACCTTATTTTATTTGCTGAATTTATTTATATGGATTTTACACCATGTTTTTATTTGTTTTTGACGTTTACAATTCCAACATAATAAATTAAAATTTAATAATGCCCTTGCTATGGCTACTCTCTGCTGTTCACCACCGGATAATTCCGATGGTTTATGATTATGCCTCTCGATGACACCAACTTGTGTCAGCAATTCTTTTGCTTGAGTTTCAGCATAAGAGAAAGATTTGCCACTTATTAAAGCAGGCATCATCACATTTTCCAAAGATGTAAACTCGGGGAGTAAATGATGGAACTGGAACACGAATCCTATATGTTCATTTCTCAATTTTGAGAGCTGGCTCTCCGATAATTTCGAATATATATAAGAGCTTCCGTTTAAATTTAATTTAATATCACCGGAATCGGGATTGTCTAAGGAACCAAGCAAATGGAGAAGGGTACTTTTGCCGACACCGGAAGGTCCCATCAATGCAGTAAATTCGCCTTTTTTCAATTCGAGTGATACATCCTTCAACACAGGTAATTCCTTACCGGTTGACTTCGTATATGTTTTTTTTAAATTATCGGCTTTTAATATCAAATCCGAATTCATAATCCCTATTATAAAAATGCAGGGGCATAAGATTATATGCCCCTACAATATATATTTCAAATAAAAAATTATTTCAAAATTCTCATTGCAACGCGGCGGTTCATTGCCCTTGCCTCGTCAGTTGTTTCTTTTTTGAGAGGCTGTTTTTTACCAAAGCCGGCTGTTTTTATCCTATTGGCTTCTATTCCTGCATTAACGATATAGCTTTTAACTGAATTTGCCCTGTCCTGGGATAGCTTATTATTATAATCATCCGAACCGACGTCATCAGTATGTCCTTCTATTTGTATTTTAATTTCAGGATTATTCCTCAAAAATTCAATCACTCTTTCTAATTCGGGAATTGATTCATCTTTCAAATCGGTTTTGTCGAAATCGAAGAATACCAATAGTCTTGTATTGCCGCTTTCAAGCGGGGAAAGATAAATATTTTTTGTTTCTTCATGACCGGTTTCAGTAGGTAACACTTCGTACTTATCACTGTAAAACAAATACCCGTCCCTCTGCGATGTAATAGAATATGTTTTTCCTGGTTGAAGGACAACATAATAATTACCTGTTACATCATCGCTTCTCAAATCGGCAACCTTTTTTCCTGAACGAAGGTCAGTTACCGTAATTTTACTTCCCAACGGCTGGTTAGTCATGGCATCTTCAACAGTTCCCGAAACTAACACAACAGCTTCAGAAGCATAAGGATTAGGAACAGCCATATATATATCAAGTCCGCCCGAACCACCGGAACGGTCAGAGGAGAAATATGCTATATCTGAATTTGCCTTGGAAACATAGAAAAATTCATCTGATGATGAATTAATCGGTTCCCCGGCATTAACCGGCGATGAGAAACTGCTTCCCTGGAATTTGGATACATAAATATCAAATCCGCCTTTTCCTCCGTCTTTGTTGCTTGAATAAGTCATCGATTTATTATCGGCGCCGATGACAGGAGCCATTTCATCTGAAGGCGTATTCACGGGACTTCCTATATTAACGGCTTTTGACCAACCGTCGCGTGTACCAGTAGACATGTATATATCAGCACCGCCTTTTCCACCGGAACGGTCACTTGCAAAATATAATGTATTTCCGTCACTGGATAATGTTGGCTGGGAATCCCAATCGGAAGAGTTAACATTTGTACCAAGGTTCTGAACATCAGTCCATTCACCGTTAACTCTTCTTGCACTGTATAAATCAGTTCTTCCCAAACCCTCCTTACCGGCTTCATAAGCGGCAAATACCATAAATTGACCATCAGGTGTAACAGCCACCGAACCAATTTGTTCACCGTCATT
>JACRLY010000012.1:46942-49774 GCA_016219595.1 Ignavibacteriota bacterium
CGGGGACTGTCCATCCATCGGCAGTTCTTTCAACCACATATACCTTTTGACCATCATCCCTGTCCGAAGTAAAATAAATCAATCTTCCGTTCTGAGTAAGCGACGGAGCAAAATCGTCGGAAGAACTATTGAATTCTGCCGGCATGATATCAACTTTTTTCTGTTGTGCAAACAACAATGAAGATGCTATAAAAATAACAAGTATTAAATATATTTTTCTCATATTTTTTTCCTTCTTTTATATTATATTTCAAACCATAATGCAAGAGCAAGCTGAAGCGAGTTTAGCATCTTTTTTGACGATGTTTCAACTACTGAATTTAAGTTGTTAATGTCTCTCCAATGGGTATCATCGGTAACCGGGGTAAACATTAACTGGAATCTTCCCTGGGGCACTAAGAAAATTGATTTTGAAAGAGGTATTTTATAACCGACACCACCTTCAACACCTACTCTCATTGATTTCTGAACTAAACGGACATTTCCATTTTGGTCTAAATCAATTTCATTTTCCTTTGCAGAACCGGTCACTTGTCCGTTTTGAAACCAAGGTTGTCCATTTGCATAGATTCTATTCCAGAAAGGAAAATCATTTAATTGAGTGCCGTCCAATGATGTTGGCGACCAGGTTGTTTCTATATCGCCTGCAAGGAAGTGAAAAGTTGGACCTACAGTGAAAAAGAGTTTATCCGTTGCATTAATTCTAAGTAAAGGAGTCAAAGTAATATATGCTGCGGCAACATCAACTTTTAAATTCATATCATGCACCTGACTAAAAAAATCATAGTCGGTACCGCTTGTTGATGTTCCAAAATTTTTCATATCATAAGAAGCCCTTAACTGAACATTGAAAGTCTTATTTATAGGTACATCGACCAGCACACCAAAATGAGGAGATATACCGCTTGCCGAGGTCAATCCATTCCATATAGTACCATGTGGAAATGTCGGGTCCCAAACCATTGCCTGACTAAAAAAGTTTATATTCAATCCACCCTCAACTCCAATGATTATTGGATTTCTTTTATATGACCAATCTTCGTTAGTTGCTGTAACTTTTTTCCCATGGGGTCTTAGAACATCTTCCTGAGCAAAACCAAATGAAAATACAAAGATTGACATAAGCAAACATATTAATACGTATCTTGAATAATTCATTTGAACCTAGCCTTTCATTTGTGGTAAAAATTTTTCTAATATACGAATTTCCCTACTGATAATTTTGTCAATTAAATAAATTTAATAAAATTGACATTTTTGAAAACAAAAAAGGCATCAGTGATGATGCCTTAATTTATTAAAACTTAACTAAATCTTTCAGGATTTTTCTTCTTCTTTATTATCGTCTTTCATCTCTTCTTCCGAAGATACTTCGGTTTCATCGGTAACTTCTTCTTCAGTCTCTGCAATTGGTTCTTCCTGCACTCCGGGTTCAACAACTTCTTCTGCAGTTTTTGATTCAACTACTTCAGCATCATGAACTTCTTCCTCGACTTTCTTAGTCTTCTTTGCTTTTTTCTTGCCTTCTGCTTTCTTTGCCAAAGCTTTCTTTCTTGCTTTCAAAGATGCTGTACCATCCTGTGGTGCTGACCAGTCAACAAGCTCGATGACAGCAGCGTCGCCGGCATCTCCCCTGCGGGTTCCGAGTTTTGTGATTCTGCAATATCCGCCCGGTCTCTCTTCGACAAGGGGTGCAATAGTATCAAACAATTCCTGCAAAACAGCTTTATTTGTTATATCCCTTCCGACAATCCTGCGGCTGTGAACATCTACCTTTTGTCCTTCGGGCAGCAAACCGCCTTTTTCATTCTGCAAAGCTTTTTTTGCCTTTGTAATTAACTGCTCTGCATAAGGTCTGAGCTCTTTTGCTTTAGCAAGTGTTGTTCTAACGTGTTTATGCTCGAACAATGCAGTCGCAAGGTTTTTCATAAGTGCTTTCTTATGCGATGCAGTTCTTTTTAATTTTCTTCCTCTAACCTGGTGTCTCATTTTATTACTCTGTCAATTCAAAACAAAAAAAGTTTTTTACTCAATCAAAAATTATCAGTAAGCAAGCTTACTTTCTTAGGTTCATCTTTAATATATTTATCTATGTTCATACCGAATTCAAGTCCGAACGAGTGTACGACTTCTCCTAATTCAGCTAATGATTTCCTTCCGAAATTCCTGAATTTCAGCAATTCGTGTTCCTGCAATGAAATCAATTCTGCAAGATTTTTAATATTAGCCGCTTTAAGGCAATTATGAGCCCTGACAGATAATTCAAGTTCGTCCACAGGTGTGAGAAGTATTTTACGCAGCCTGTTTCTTTCTGCTTCTTTCACTTCTTCCTCAACCGGTATCGGAACAGGAACTTCTTCTTCTTCTTCGTTAAACTGGATGAACAACTTGATATGGTCATTCATTATTTTTGCCGAATTATGCAAAGCTTCATCGGGTGCTAATGTGCCATCGGTAATAACATCGAGAACCAGTTTTTCATAGTCGGTTTTTTGTCCAACCCTGTAAGGTTCAATCGTATAGATAACATTTTTTATAGGTGTATATATAGCATCCATCGGAAGCATGCCAATAGGGAAATCAGTCAATTGGTGGTCTTCGGCGGGCACATAGCCTTTTCCCCTGCCGATTCTAAGCTCAACGTCAAATTCAGCATCTTCTGCCAAAGTTCCAATGTAATGATTTGGGTCAAGCACTTCAATATCGTTGGTTGCATCCTGAATGTCCTTTGCAGTCCATACAAGGGGACCTTTCAAATGGAAATTAATCCATTGCGCTTTCTTATCAACAGTCTTCAATCTGACTGATTTCAGATTAAGAATAATCTCAGAC
>JACRLY010000013.1:0-13888 GCA_016219595.1 Ignavibacteriota bacterium
AAAAAAATGAAAATGATGTCAAATCTGCTCCGGATGCACAAATCTGCACCTTTTTGGCTACTTCTCGCCAAAATTTCAGCGTCTTTTGCCTATAAATCCTAAAATCCTCAAATCCTACCTATCCTAATTCAGACAATTTACCTCACCACCACAAATTTCACTAATTGAGTGCTTGTCCCTGTTCTTAGTCTAAGGAAATATATACCTGATGTCAAGTCTCCTGTATTAATCTCAAGTTTATGATTACCCGGAGATAAGTGTGTATTCTCAGAAATCACAGCTGTTTCTATTCCAAAAGAATTAATCAATGAAATGGAAACAGATTCATCTTTCAAATTAGAATATGTCAAAGTTGCTTTGTCTTCACAGGGATTGGGTGAAATTTGATAGTATGCCGTTACCGTTTTTTCATCTGCTTTCACACCGGTTTCAGGGTTAGCTTCCACCGAAACATAGCTGCTGTCTGAATTACCCGATTCATCAGTTACTTTTAATCTGAAAATATAAAATCCGGTTTGGTCAGCATTGAAATTCAGTGAAGATTGATTCGGTGATGCTATTGAAACCTGCGACTGCTCCGGCTTTTGTAACAATTTCCAATCGAATGTTATATTTTCCTGTTCCGGGTCATAAGATTGGTTTGCATTTAATGCAACATCATTTCCGGTAAATACTTTCACCAATTTTTCAATGACAATAACCGGTGCATCATTATCAGATATTACATTAATATTAACGCTGTCTGATTGACCTTTGTATGATACGGTTAAGGTTGCTTCGCCGGGTGATACAGGATAAATTGCACCTTGTTCAACGGTGAATATTCCGGGATTTGATGATGAATATTGAATATCTTCCGACCATGTAATTTCTCTTTCGGCTCCGTCTAAAAAATATCCAATCGTATGTACTGCATTATTGCTGTCACCCATCCTGATATTCATTGTTTGCTCGTATCCTGATTCAATCGAGACTATTGAATAATCTGTTATTAAATTTACATTAATCGAATCTGTCAATAAATTTCCGGAGCTGTCAATTCCCACATTCCCATTGGAATCCTCACCGATTGCAAAAATTTGTTTCTTTCTCATTAAGTAATTGAATGGCACAGTCAGTGTAAAAGAAAATGGGGGAGTACTGTCTTCTTCTATACCTTCGAAACCTGTAATAATAACTCTATTCAAATTTATACCGGGGCTTGGTTCAATGTCAATATTGTATGTTTCACCAAATCTCAAATTTGCTTCATTCAACGGAGTTGTGATTTTCAAACCTTGAGTGCTGACAATCAGATTTTTCTCTTCCTTTTTTGTTATATTATCCTGGTCTGATTTTATATCATCAGGATTCCTCTTATCAGCAAATTCGGTTTTTCTTCCGTTTGTCGAAAACAAATTTGAGTTCCTTGAAGAATTTATTCTGAATAATACTTTATTTCCAAAACCGGATGTGTGGCTGATTACAGGGTTCCCAAGTTTAAAAGGGCTGTGTGTCAAAGAATCTCCAGTAGTTACTCTCTTGGGATAATTATCGAATACCCCATATGCCTCCTGGCTTGGCTCAGATACAACCAAATCATGCTGTTTATTCAAAAATACCTGTCCAAAAGTTAATGCTCCTGCATCGAGGAACCAGCGGGATAATGTGCTGACATTTATATTATTAGCAACTTGCTGTGCTATAGAAGCTCTTCCCACAAAAGTATGTACCGGAGGCTGTTTAGCAATGTTGTCACTTTGATTCATCATAGCAATAGTCGGTGAAATTGTCTGAAGGTCCTCGATAGCTCCTCCGTCAACAGGATTATCCGGGTCGTATGGTCCATCGTTATACACATTGGCAACTAACACTTTTTTCAGAAGCCATTTTTGGAATGCATTAAGGTCTGTGTAGGATTTCCAGAGTAAATCTGCATATTCGGAACCGAGATGAGGAGTATCTATTGTTATTAATTTATGTATTAATCCTGCAAGGTAATTCTTATTAGTAAAATAATATTTTGTGTTTTCAGACATATTTCTTGCAACCATCCCACCCATGCTGTGGGATATTACATCAGCCTGTGAACATGCGAAATTAGTTTGTTGACGGTAATCATAGATATAATCAATTAATTGCCGGAGAACACCATTATTAAGTTTACCGCCGCTTATTTTGGTAACAACTGTACGGATTGCAGCATTATTTTCCCGTTCATAATTAGCTCTGTATACCCTGAATTTTGGGTCCTGCTCTTTTTTCTTTTTACCAATCGGAGGAAAATCATTCCATACCATTGGGTTGCTCCATAACCCATGAATTAGAAAAATAGGAGGTCTGCGAATTTTTATATCAGCATGATATAATTGTTCATCAATAATAATTGAAACTGAAATAGTTCTCTCAATTTGATTGCTGTCGTTTGTACCTTGCCTGGCAAAATCAAGTGGAGCAGTGTATATAGCAAAACCATATTGTTCATCGTTTATTTTAATTGTTCTACCAGATATTGTAGATTGTGGTTGGATTTGTGCATCTGAATAGTTTGATAAATAGCCATCGTCAATTCAATTGCCTGTTACTCCTAATGCACACTTAATGCTGTCTAAGGAAATCGTAAAATTTGATGCTCATGCCATATTAGTGTTGAAGCTGATTAACAGCATGGTAATTCCACTAATGCACAATTAATGCTGTCTAATGAAATCGTAAAATTTGATGCTAATGGCATATTAGTCTTGAACCTGATTAAAAGCTTGGTAATTCCATCGGCGGCTGTACCTTTGACATAGTTATTATAAACACTTGCTACTCCGGGATTAATAAATAATGTGCTATCTTTAACCAATTCAGGCTCCGGGTCATTTATTGATATTGACGGCTCTTTAGGTGGAGTTGCACTTACGTCAGCCCATTGAGCATCTTGTATATAAATGGAAGAGCCTGTATTATTCATCAGAGCTTGACCTTCAGAACATTCCATAATAAATCCAAGTGTTCCGTCATTTTCATTTTGGTAAAGTAGCTTCCCGCCATCAGATGACCAGGGGTTTAATGCCCAATACTGCTTGGAAGGGAAACCTGCGATGATTCTGCCAATACCTCTGTCTCTACCTGAATTACTTTTCTTAGGATTAGCCATGAAAATATGAACTTTATTATTAAGTCCTGAAACATTAAATGCCAATGTTTTTCCTGAAGGAGAAAAGAAAAAGTTCTCAGGGTGTTCGAATGAGTAATTCTGAGTTTCATAAATAGTTCTAACTTCTCCAGAAGATGTGTTAGCAACCAAAATTCCTTGTCTTCCGATTGTATAGAAACGGGTTGTGTCTGTGGGATAAGGTCTTTGAAAACTGACTGTTCCATAACAGGCAATCATATCGCCATTCTTTGACCAGCTAAGGTGTCTGATAGTATTTGGATAAGGCGGTCCGGCTACAAGTTTAACCTTTTTTTCCAAGCTATCATCAACTATATTACTTTCATCAGGTTTTACAAGAGGTCTTTCCTCACCGGTTGAAATAGTATAAATAAAAATAGCTGCACCCTTTAAATAAGCGATTTGTGTTCCATCATTATTTAAAGCTCCAGCACCAAGTGCAGGGTCAGATGGAGGATAATACTGGTCTTTTAATTCGCCGATTTTTATATCTGCTCCTGTAGAAACATCTATTGACCTGCATTCAGTTACACTGCCAACTGGAGGTTTTTCATAATATAGTTTTCCTGAACTGCCGAGCCATTGTGGATTATATCCTGTGATATCAAATCCGTTTATTGAATCTCCATTGGATGCTTTTCTTATAATTAACCTTGTTCCCTGAGGATTTGTCTCGAATCTTGCAAATACATCAGAACTTGGAGAATAAACCGGATAAGATGAAGCAAAGACATTTTTCAGCCAATAGCTATTATATGCAAAAGCAAAGCTACCTGAATTTAATGAATTTGTTCCGTATATTCCGGGTGGTTCTAATGAGTTGCTTGATATTACAATTTTAAAGCTTTGTGCCTGTAAATTTAAGGAGATAAGAAAAATAAAAAATGGCAATTCAATTATTATTTTGTAATACGTGCTCATAATACACTCCTGTTAATATGAATTAAAATTATTTTCTTCAATTAGAACATTCAGATAACAGTAGAATTTTACATATACTATTCAGTCCAAACATGGCAGATTAGTATCCGCCAAAACACAAATTCTTCTAATTCAAAAAAGAAAATTTTATTAGCAGGAATAAATTACAATTCATATTTACCTTAAACTAAATAATAAATTAATCAATTCAAAATTTATTTTCTGATAAATCTTATGGAATGAATACTTTTATAGCTTTCGGAATTATTTCAAAGTTGAATGGGGAGTGTCCGACATATTCTCCGTCTAATTCCAGGTTTATAATTTTATCAGATTTTATTTCAACATTCTTTCCCTGAAATAATGACACACAGGAGTGTCTGACAAAAGTACCATCATATAAGTTTTTAGTTTGCTTGATTACTTCGAACTTGCTAATTTTTTTAATTATAGTAATATCCAATAATCCGTCGTCAGCTATTGCATTTGGTAATTGCATCATGCCGCCTCCGTTGTATTTACCAATCCCAACACACATACTGAATATTTCATCACTAATTTTATTTTCATCAATCCTGATTTCGCAATTCACTATTTCAGATTTCATCAGGCACATGAAAAGGTTTTTCAGATATAGAATTTTTCCGGTTCGGTTGCTGTCTTTGTCTTCATTTACTTTCTTTGCAACAGAGGCATCAAAACCCATCCCTGCTACATTCGCAAAATACCTTGATGTCCTTTTCCCATCATTATCAAATTTTGCTATTCCTGCATCCTGCATAAAAAATTTTCCCGACTTGATAATATCCAAAGCTTCAGAGTAATTGCAAGGAATGTTCAGGGTTCTGCACCAGTCATTTCCTGTTCCGATTCCGAATAAACCTATTGCAATGTCGGTTGATGGGCAGATTTTCTGTGAGATTATAGCATTAACAACTTCATTAAAAGTTCCATCACCGCCAATAGCAATTATTTGTCTTGTACCGTTTGCGATTGCGTCTAATGCAAGATTATATGCATCGAGTCTCCCGCCGGTAAATCTAAATTCATAAGTGAAGCCGTTGTTTGTCAGTAAGTTAGAAAGAACAGCCCAGTCCTTTTGTGCTTTCTTTTTGCCTGCGTTCGGATTAATAATAACAAAGAAATTCTTTTCCATTTGATTAATATTTAATAAGATAGGGATATTATAGTATATTTGTTATAAAATAAATACTGTATATTATTGATAATTTTATAATTAGCCGCTATAATTTTTATCATTAGAATCGGGTTTAGTATTATTTGTTTTGTTATTTTGATTTACCGATTCATCTTCAAAATAAGCAGAACTTTTAATTTCTTGTTCGAGGTTTTGTATTTGACTTTGAAATTGTGCTTGTGCCTGACGGACTTTACGCATACCTTTACCTACCATATTTGCTACTTCGGGTAATTTTTTTGGTCCGAAGAAAACAATTACAGCAAGTACAATAAGTAATAATTCACCGCCGCCTATATCAAACATAACTCAATTACTAATTAATAATTACTAATTACTAATGAAAATATACGAATAAAATTTCGCTACTTTTGGTTATCTTCCTTTAACTTATTGTTTTCCTTTTCATCATCAGTGTTAGCTGCTTTTTTGAATTCCTTGATGCCGGAACCAAGACCCCGCATGAGTTCAGGAATTTTTTTGGCACCAAACAATAAAATAATGCCAAGTGCTATTAAAATGATTTCGGTTGTACCTAATCCAAACATATATCACCTAAATATTAATTATTATTTACGAATTTAAAGAATAATAAAATATGAAATTGAATAATATTATTTCAAAGATTCTGCAATTGATTCAAATATTTTTAATCCATCGTTACAACCCAGCAAACTATCTGAATAACGTTCAGGATGAGGCATCATACCAAGTACATTGCGTTTTTTGTTCAATATCCCGGCAATGCTGTGCATGGAACCGTTTGGATTACTAATATCATTTAAATTTCCATTTTCATCGCAATACTTAAATGCAATTAAATTATCATTTTCGAGTTCTGCTATAGTAATATCGTCGGCAAAATAATTCCCTTCACCATGTGCTATTGGTATTCTGAGAACATCTCCCGAACTGAGTTTCGATGTAAAAATATTTGAATTATTTATAACCTTAAGATGTATATCTGTACAAATGAAGTCGAGTGATTTGTTACGCAATAATGTTCCCGGAAGTAAACCTGCCTCAGTCAAAGTTTGAAATCCATTGCATATACCAATTACGTAACCGCCTTTATTTGCATAGCTTATTACTTCATTCATAATTGGTGAAAATCTTGCAATAGCGCCGCATCTAAGATAATCTCCATAAGAAAATCCACCAGGCAGAATTATACAATCTATATCACTTGGTATATAAGTATCTTTATGCCACATAAAAACAGCTTCCTGATTTGCATTCTTTTTCGATGCAAAGTAAGCATCATGGTCACAATTAGAACCGGGAAAAACTATTATACCGAATTTCATACTCAATAAACCTCTTTTAATTCAATCTTGAAATCCTCAATAATTGGATTAGCAACCAATTTATTACATGCATCGGTAACCAAAGCATTGGCTTTTTCTTTATCGTCTGCTTCTACTATCAATTCAACATATTTTCCTATTCTTAAATTAGTCAGCATTGGAAATTCGATTGCATGAAGTGCATTTTCAACTGCTTTACCCTGCACATCTAAAATCCCTTTTTTTAATGTTATTTGTACTGATGCCTGGAACTTTTTCATAAATATTACTAATTAACAATTACTAATGACGAATTAAAACAATTAATCAATACAAAATTAGTTAATAAATTTATAAAGATTTGTAAATGTGGATAATTTCATTTGTAATACTTTATTAATACTAAATGCAAATTTAATGAGGTTCGTAAAGTTCCGGTTCGGGAGCTTCCGATTCGTCAATATCGTCTTCCGGTTCTTTCAACTCTCTTAACCAGAATACAACCTGTCTCAAAGAACTTGCAACAATATAGAATATCATTAATGGAAATATTAATTTTCCTTTTGTAATTATCGATACAATTATTCCTATTGCAAAAAGAGTGGTTACGATTGGTCTTTGTTTTATTGAACGCCAGGTAAGTCGAGGCAGATTATCGAACTTCACAGTTGAAACCATTGCAAGCGAAGTTAATGCAACGACGACAATACTTGCAATCGCCTTTGTATGAGATGAATAATCAGTTGATAAATGATAGAATAAGACATAAGAAACTATTGTAAGTGCAGCTGAAGGTATAGGCAAGCCAGTAAAATAAAGCTTATCTACGTGACTTGAAAGCTTAACGTTGAACCTTGCAAGCCTAATCGCACCTGCCAATGCAGGGAGAGCGGCTATAAGAATCCCTGTTTCCTGCAGTTGAAAGAAATGTGCTTTAAATAACATATAAGCAGGAGCGGCACCAAATGAGATTACATCAGATAATGAGTCGAGTTCTGCTCCAAACTCGCTTGTGGAATGAATGAGTCGCGCCATTACACCGTCCAGCATATCGAAAATTGCGGCAAATAAAATAAAAATGGATGCCTTATAAAATTCATCTTGTGAAATGAATACAATTGCTGCAAATCCATTGAATAAATTCAACAGAGTAAATAAACTTGGCACTATGGAACGGGTAATTCTCATTAATTCATAATTCACAATTCATAATTCATAATTAACATTTACAATTTAATAATTTATTTTCTTCCATCATTTTTCTTTTCTAATTCTTTACTTTTTAAAATACATTCATCCCCTTCTTCTTTTTTCCCGAGTAATTTTAATACACTCCCTTTCCAACCCCAGGAATTTGGAAAATCCGGATTAATTTGAATTGCTTTATCAAAACAAACTAATGCTCTTTCAAATTGCTCTGTTTTAACATAGGATATACCTAAAAAATGATATGCATTAAAATTATTCGGTTCTTCAATTATAGCCTTCTCACAAAAATTTGTAGCATAATAAAATTCTTTATTATGAAGACAATCCATACATATTTCAAAGTTAGTTCTTTTTCGTAATAAATTAACACAAGAAACAAGTATTAATGATAATAATAAAAATAGAATAATTTTTTTCATGATTTTTCTTTTAAAAAAAATTAATATTAGTTATGAATTTTAGCTATTATCGTTTCACCTGCAACTACACTCTGTCCTTCTTTAACAAATATTTCAGATTTGACCGGTAATATCACATCCATCCTTGAACCGAATTTCATCATGCCGAATCTTTGACCGGCTTTCAATGTATCTCCTACTCCAATATCCCACACAAGCCGACGCGCCACAATTCCTACAATCTGTTTAAAGAAAATCTTTCCTATTGAATTTTCCATTCCTATATGTGTTTGTTCATTCAATTCAGAAGATTTTGGATGTGTTGCAATAAGGTAATTCCCGGGATTATATTTAAAATATTTCACTATTCCATTTATTGGAATTCTGTTGACATGCACATCTAAAGGAGATAAAAATATACTGATTTGTACAGCATCCTGATTCAAATAATTAGTCTCAGTAATATTGATGATTTGAACAATTTTTCCATCGGCAGGAGATAAGACAAGTGATGGATCTTTCATCACCTCTTCAGGTATTTTTCTATCCGGGTCTCTGAAAAACCATAAAGTGAAGGCAAGCAATAAAATTCCAGCCGTAACGAATAATGAGGACACCCAAGTCTTTGAAATAAAAGCAGATGAAATGATTAGAATTGTGCTGATAAATAATAATATGATTATATTATCAATCCCATATTTAGTTAGCATATAATTAAATTTTCCCGGTATAATAATGAATACTGACAGAGAATACAACTGTCATTACAATAGTTTTTTAAATAGTAATTAAAATCAATACAAAAATACAAATATTGAGGATAAAATGTGTAGAAATAAAGTAGGTTTTTTCGTAAATTGCCAAGTCTTAAATGCGATAAATCAAAGAATTTAATATTTATTTAACTATTTCAAAAAAAGGATGGATACATGAAGTTTTCAGTTGCACTTCCTGAATTGCAGAAGGCGTTGCAAAAGAACTTGCCAGCTATACCAAGAAAATCCACTTTACCTGTATTGGAACATTTGCATTTTTCATTATCCGGCAAAGAATTGAGGATTGTTTCTACTGACCAGGATATAACAATTATGTCTCATATTAATGTAGATGGTTCAGAGGATGGCTCTATTCTTGTTCCCGGAAGAAAAATCGGTGACCTCGTGAAAACATTGTCAGAAGGCACGATGGATTTTTCCGCTAATGAATCAACTAATGAAATCAAACTCAAGACATCAACAGGAAAGTATAGTTTGAGAGGGTTATCAACGAGTGAATATCTCGATATACCAGAACTCTTCGAATCGGAAAAACCTGACTTGGACAAAGTCAAAGAAAGTCAAAAATCCGGTAAAACTCCTGCAATGTTTTTTAGCAAAGATAAAATCAGCTGGATAGCTGACAAAACTCACTATGCAGTATCGACTGATGAATTCCGTCCCGCAATGAATGGAGTGCTTTTCCAATTCAGGGAAAATTTTATTACAGCTGTTTCAACAGATAGTTACAGACTTGTTAAAGCAGTAATTCATGCTGAAAAAAGTTCCTATCCTAATGAGCTGGATTTAATAGTGCCGGCAATTTCCACCTTATGAGTCGGTTATTCCGGTTAATAATGAATTGAAAGCAATTGTAAATCAAAAAGATATAATAAATGCAATAAACAGGGTAGCACATTGCACAAGTGAATTAAATCATCAAATAAGGATGATAGTGGAAAAAAATAATATTTCTTTGTCAGGTCAGGATGAAGACAGCGGTAGTGAAGGCGATGAGTCAATCACATGTGATTTTGGAGGTAATAAGCTGACAATCGGTTTTAATTATAAATACCTGATTGATGCAATTTCTAATATTGATACAGATGATGAAAAACAGGCTGTAATGATGACGTTTTCCGAACCAACAAGACCTGTTTTGATTAAACCGGTAAAAGAAGAACTGGATTTATTGATGTTGATTATGCCTGTGAGGCTGTCCTGATTTTATATTCGATTGATTATTGACTACAGGTCATTAATTATAAAGCAGCATAAAGAAAATGTACATAAATAATATTTTAATTAACAATCTGCGGAATCACAATCATACTGAAGTAGATTTCGGGAAAGGTTTGAATGTGCTGTATGGATTGAACGGTTCAGGCAAAACAACCATTCTCGAAGCAATATCTTTATGCAGTTTTTCGAAAAGTTTTTTACATGTTAGTGATAGTTCTTTGATAAATAAGGATGAAAATTTCTGGAATGTTTCAACAAGTTCAAGAAGCGACCTGGATGTTCCCTATAAAGTCAATATAAAACTAAACGGAAATTCAAGAAAACTAATTTCATCGACTCATGGGGATAATTTATTACCTAAAGAAATTATTGGAGAGCTTCCGGTTGTCATTTTATCACCTGATTACAAGACTATAACATCAGGTTCTCCGGCAGACAGGCGTGAATTTATTGATAAAATTTTGGCTCAATCCAGTAAAGTTTATATCGAGGATATAATCAGGTATAAAAAGGCATTAAAGCAAAGAAATAATTTACTATTGAAGGCAAAATCCGAAAGGAATTTCAATAAACATATTCTTGAACCATGGACTGAAATATTGATTGACACAGGTGCATCAATCATAAAAAAAAGAAAGGAATTTGAATCTGATTTTCTTCCCGGATTTCAGAATATTTACAGGGATGTATCAAATGGTAAAGAAATTGTTTCATTCAATTATATGCCGAGTGGTGCAGGAAAAATAGAAAATTCAACATCAAAGGAAGAAATAAAAAATGCATTGAAGGAGAAATTTGCAAGTTCGGAAAATGAGGAATTGAGACGTGGTACAACTTTATACGGTCCTCAAAAAGATGAATTGAAGATAACCATAAATGATGGAATAGCCAGGGAATTTGCATCGCAGGGACAGCATAAATCTTTGTTAATCAGTATGAAATTCTCAGAGTTTTTCTATCTTAAAGAAAAAAAAAGAGAAACACCTGTAGTTCTCCTGGATGATATATTTTCTGAGCTGGACATTGAAAGAGCAGAAAAGGTGTTGGAGTTAGTAACTAATAATTCTGCTCAATCATTAATTACAGTTACTGACGGGGAAACAATGAAGAAAATAATGCCCAAAAATGCTGTTTGTAATTATTACAAAATAGAAAATGGTAATGTATTAAAGAATAATTTATAATTATTATTTTGTTTAAGTGGTTGCAGGATATAATAAATCGGCACAACCTTTAAAGGAGGTTTTTGAAAGTCTGATATCCGGATTTGGATGGGACGAACTTGTAAAGCAGGAAAAGGTTCCTGAACTATGGAAAGAAATAGTCGGGGAAAAAATAGCCGGGAAAGTAAGTTATGTAAGATTTGAAAACAGGATACTTTTTATCAGGCTGGATTCTTCAGTTTGGAAAGCAGAATTATTTCTCAGAAAAGAAAATTTTAAGAATGAAATTAACAATAGATATGGAAGTAAAATAGTGGATGAAATAGTCATTAGATAAATTTGTTTAACTTGAATTTTATTAGAATATGGCACAACAAAAAATTGAAAAAGAAGATAATGATATAATTAATGAAGAATTGGAAAATTCGATCGATGATGATGAGAATTATGAACTGATGCCGTCAATTGAGTTTGATGAAAATTCGGAATACAGCGAAGAAAGTATTAAAGTACTTGAAGGACTCGAAGCTGTCCGCAGAAGACCTGCTATGTATATCGGCGATATCGGGGATAGAGGCTTACATCATCTGATACACGAAGTAGTAGATAATTCTATCGATGAGGCATTAGTCGGGTATTGCAAGAATATCTGGGTCATTTTGCATAAGGATGGTTCCTGCTCGGTTCAGGATGATGGCAGGGGTATCCCTACGGGAATTCACCCGGTGAAGCAGATTTCAACTTTAGAAGTTGTTATGTGCACATTACATGCCGGTGGAAAATTTGATAAGTCATCGTATAAAGTATCAGGCGGATTGCATGGTGTCGGAGTTTCCTGCGTCAATGCACTCTCATCGGAAATGATTGCTACCGTTTACCGTGAAGGTAAAATTTATTCACAAAGTTATTCAGAAGGAATTCCTACTTCAAAAGTTGAAGAACAAGGAGATACCAAGAAAACCGGAACTATTATTAAGTTCAAACCTGATGATAAAATATTTAAAACCACGACTTTCAGATTCAATAAGGTAGCTGAGAGATTAAGAGAGCTCGCATTCCTGAATCCCGAAGTTATTATTTACCTGAATGATGAAAGAGATGGTAAAGAAGAAAAATTTCACTTTAAAGGCGGTTTGATTGATTTTGTGAAATATATCGATAACGGTGCAACACATCTTTGCAAACCGATTTATTTAACCGGTGCTGATAAGGGTGAATCTGATTTAGAAACACAGGTAGAAATCTGTTTCAGATACAATACAGGTTATACAGAAAATGTCCTGTCTTATGTTAATAATATTAATACTATTGAAGGCGGAACTCATGTGACAGGATTTCGTTCGGCATTGACAAGAACTTTGAATGTATATGCAACTTCAAATGTAAAATCAAAAACACAATTGACAGGCGATGATTTCCGCGAAGGATTGACTGCCGTAATATCTGTAAAAGTACCTGAACCTCAATTTGAAGGTCAGACAAAAACAAAACTTGGCAACGGTGAAGTTGAAGGAATAGTCAGAACAATTGTAAATGATAAATTAAGCCAGTTTTTAGACAGTAATCCATCCGATGCAAAGAAAATAATTGAAAAGGCTGTAATTGCCGCAGAGGCAAGAATTGCCGCAAAAAAATCAAGAGAACTTGTTAGAAGAAAGAATGCATTGGAATCTTCAACATTACCCGGAAAACTTGCTGATTGTTCATTACAAACTCCTGAGGATTGCGAATTATTTATTGTTGAGGGAGATTCTGCAGGTGGTTCAGCCAAGCAGGGCAGGGACAGGCGTTCACAGGCGATATTACCTCTTAAGGGTAAGATACTAAATGTTCATAAAGCTCGCGAGGCAAAAATTTTGGAGAACGATGAAATCAGGGCAATAATCACTGCATTGGGAGCCGGTTTTGCAACTGATTTTGATGTTGATAAAACAAGATATGGCAAAGTAATTCTAATGGCTGATGCCGATGTTGACGGTTCTCACATCAGGACATTACTGCTTACATTGTTCTATCAATTCATGCAGGATATTATCCTGAAAGGAAAACTATACATAGCACAGCCTCCATTGTATAAAGTAAAAAAAGGCAAGAGTGAATTTTATGCTTATAATGAATCAGAGAGAGAAAATATTATACAAAGGATTAGAAGAGATATAGCAGCAAAAAAAGGAACTCCTATGCCAGATGAAGAATTGCCTGAAAATGCAACTCAGGACGGTATTGTAATATCCCGGTTCAAAGGTCTCGGAGAAATGAATCCGGACCAGCTTTGGGAGACAACAATGAATCCGGAAAAAAGAACTTTGCTTCAGGTAACCATTGAAAATGCATCTGAAGCAACCAAGATGTTCGAAACTCTAATGGGTGATAAAGTTGAGCCAAGAAGATTATTTATTGAACAGAATGCTCAATATGTTAAAAATCTTGATGTTTAATCATAATTCTTAATTTTGATTTATAAAAACCTAATATAGGTAAGATAATGATAAAATATTTGAATTGTTTTTTTATAGTTTTTGTTTTATCTGTAAGCGTACATGCACAAACAGATAATGAAAAAAAATTAAATGA
>JACRLY010000013.1:13926-39563 GCA_016219595.1 Ignavibacteriota bacterium
AATTATCTCAGCAAGGAGGATTTATCCAAAATTCCACCGATGCTGGATTCGATAGCAGGTAAACAATTAACCAAGTACCAGCTTGAATTAATCTGTACTCAACTTACTTTTCAATATGGTAAATTTTTGAATACTATTGATTATAAGTATAAATCATATCAAAATTATGACATACTTGAAATCAAATGCGATTACGACAGGGCAGTATTAGGTTACAGGTTTGTGTTTGATACAGTAAGAAAAATATCAGGTTTTACTGTAATTTCAAAGGAAGACAAAGATTTTTATAAAAATCCGGAATATGTTGATACAGTATCATTTTATGAAAGAAAATTTGAGTTCGGTGTCGAAGGATGGAGACTTCCATGTGTTTTGACTATTCCGAAGGGAGAAGGTCCTTTCTCGGTAGTAGTACTTATTCATGGTTCAGGTCCGAATGACAGGGATGAAACATTAGGACCAAACAAACCATTCAGGGATATTGCCTGGGGATTGGCATCAAGAAAAATTGCTGTGTTCAGGTATGACAAACGTACACTAACCCACAGGAACAAATTTATGCAGATTGCTGATTCGATTACACCATTTCTCGAAACGGAGCAAGATGCACTTAAAGCTGTTGACACCTTGAAGTCCTACCCTGAAATTGATAAGAATAAAATATTTGTACTGGGACATAGCCTTGGAGGTATGCTTTTACCAAGGATTGGGGTAGCTGATACTACAATCGATGGTTTAGAGTAAAAAACTTTCAGTGAATACTCCTTCTAAAGATTTACCTATGAATATTAATCCACTTTACTGGTTAGACCTGAGAAAATATAAACCTAATGAAATTGCAAAAAAACTTAATAAACCAATGCTGATACTACAGGGGCACAGGGATTACCAGGTTACTTATGAAGATTTTAAATTATGGCAGAAATCATTGGTCAATAACAAAAAAGTTGAGATGAAAAGCTATCCTAAGCTCAATCATTTATTTATGGAAGGTGAGGGATTGTCTACCCCAAATGAATATAATAAGGAGGGTCACGTCTCTGAATTGGTTATTAAAGCAATTGCAGGTTGGATACATAAGCAAAAGTAAATTATGAATATCAAATTCATGAGCAGACATAGGATTTTTATTAGCTGTATTATAGTTTTCATAATATTTATTACTATAATTAACACATCCATAAGTAATGATAATTCTTATAATTTAATCAAAATATATTTAGATTCTGCTTTCACATACGATGACTTACTAAAATCAGGACTTGATTTGGAAACTGTTAAGATTCATTTGAATTCTGCAGAAATCATTGTAAATAACTCAGAATTAGATATAATTAAATCAAAGAATATAAAATTTGATTTATTATATGATAAATATGAAAAATTAATTGAAAAACAAATTTACAAATCAAAGACTAATAATCAGGAATTATTATCTGTAAAGAACTTTAAATTAGGAACTATGGGAGGTTCCTATAAACTTAAAGAAGTATATGAAGTATTTGACTCAATAAGAGAGAAATATCCACAATATATAGCTAATCCTGAGGTAATCGGATATACAGCTCAAGACAGACCAATAATGGCATATTGCATCAGCAGCAATAGACCAGGAGATAAAAAAGAAGTACTTATAACTGCACTACATCATGCGAGAGAAGGTGCAGGATTGACCACATTAACTTATTTTTTATGGCATTTATTAGAATCTGCTGAAACCGGAAATACAGAAGCTTTGTATTTGTTAAATTCGACAAAACTTTATGTTATCCCTGTAGTTAATCCTGATGGTGTTGCATTTAATGAATCGATTGCTACGAATGGAGGGGGATTATGGAGAAAAAACAGAAAACAAATAAATAAGCACCTTTCTCTGAGTTGGAAACAAGGGCAATCAGAGACTTCTGTGAGAAACATTTATTTAAAATTGCCTGCAATTACCATTCTTTCGGCTCACAAATTATTTTCCCATGGGGTGCTGTAAACAATGAAACACAGGATTCAACCTGGTTCCGTTCATTCACTGAAGTAGTTACAGATAATAATAGATATGTTTTTGGAAGAGGTTTACAAACCGTTGGTTACGAAGTCTCAGGTGATTCAGATGACTGGATGTATTTGCCAAATCAGAAAAAACCCAGGATATGTTCAATAACACCAGAAGTAGGTTCAGTATTTGATGGCTTTTGGCCTCCTATAGACAGATATATACCAATAGCCCGTGAAAATTTATTTATGAATTACCAGCTTCTATGGTCTGCAGGTCCTAATTTGAGGCATAACTTCAGACATGAGTATTGAATCACTTGACACGTCTGTTAAATTAGAAACACCTGAAAGAATAATACTTCCGTTAGAATCAACTGAAACACAAACAGAAAGATTCGTTATTCCATATCCATACAAGTTCAATAACGGTAGTGATGTTAATTTTGTATGTAAATTAATACAGGATAGTATTGTTAAAACTGATACATTTAAAATTCAGCTATATAGATATACTGTAAAGAATATTGATATTGAAAACAATTTGAGTAATAATTGGACAAATGATAATTGGAATTCAATTGATGATAAGTCAATCAAAAGAAATATCCTAACTGACAGTCCCGGTGGTAATTATACCGATAAATCGGATAATTATATCATTTATAATAATCCGATTCAATTAACCGGTGTAAATGCAACCCTTGAATTTAACGCTCACTGGAATATTGAACGCCACTACGATGCATGCAAAATAGAAGCTTCATCTGATGACGGAGCAAACTGGATTAATCTGAGAAGTTCCAAAATGAGAATGGGATTAGGATTGACGGGAAGCAGACAGGATTCAGGTAAATATAGTTTTGATGGATTTTGTCCGGATTATGTAAGACAGGAATGTGATTTATCTGAATTTTTGAATAAAAGTATAGTTTTAAGATTTGGAATATTGAGTGACGAAAGATTAAATTTTGACGGAGTTTTTATTGATAATCTGAAAATTAGATTATATGAAGATTTAACCGGAGTTGAAGATAATAGTGGAATTGCTCATGAATCTGTAACTAAAATAGATTGTTTCCCTTCACCTGTTAAAATAGGCGAGTTACTAAATATAAAAATCAATTCTTTATATATAGAATTTTCAAATACAACTGAATTAAAACTTTATAATTCTTTGGGAGAAGAAATATCCTCCAATTCTATTAGTAATTCAAACCGGTTAAATAATTACTATATATCAACATCATCATTTCAACCAGGTATATATTTTGTCAGGATTATAAATGGTTCAGAAAATTATTACAGTAAAATAATAGCTATTCGTTAAGGTTCCAGCAATTGTTTATACAAGTTTTCATATTTAGGTACAATCAGTTTAATATCAAATAATTCAACAGACCTCTTCCTTGCTTTAGCTGAGAAGCTTTCCCATTTCTTTGGTTTTTCCAATAACTCAACAGAATATCTTGCCATCCTTTTAATATCTCCTAATTCTGCAACGAAACCGGTTTCATTATGTTCAATGACTTCGGGAATACCGCCAATGTTGGAACCCACGACTGGTACGCCGCAGCTCATAGCTTCCAAGGCTGATAATCCAAAGCTTTCTGATTGACTTGGTAATAAAAACAGGTCTGATATTGATAATAATTCAATTAGTGAAGTCTGTTTTCCCAGAAATTTTATATGGTTTTGAATACCTAAATCAATTGCTAATTTTTCTGCGGGAATTCTATCAGGTCCATCACCAACCAATAATAATTTTGATGGAATTTGCTTTAATACCTCGTTGAAAATTTTAATTACATCACAAACTCTTTTTACCGTTCTGAAATTCGATATATGGATTAAGATTTTCTCATCATTTGGAGCTATCATTTTTTTTAATTCCGGGTAATCGCTTCTTTTATATATCGAAGTATCAACAAAGTTTGGAATTACTTCAATTTCTTTTCCTGTATTAAAATGCTGAATAGTTTTTTCCCTTAAATATGATGATACTGCTGTAATCTTCTCAGAATGTTCTAAAGAAAATTTAATAATAGGATGAAAGCTTGGCTCTAATCCGATTAGTGTAATATCAGTACCATGCAGTGTCGTAACCAATTTCAAATTATAATCTTTTAAAAGAATCTGACGGGCGAGATAACCGCTCACAGCATGAGGAATTGCATAATGTACATGTAGTATGTCAATTTTTTCGTATTTTACAACGTCAATGATTTTGCCGACTAAGGCAAGTGTATATAAATGAAATTCGAAGAGTGGATAATTAGGTATTTCAACATCATGGAAAAAAACATTGTCCTGGAAAGTGTTCAATCTTGTAGGGAGTGCATAACTAATAAAATGTACTTCATGACCGGATTTTGCAAGCTCAATACCAAGTTCAGTTGCAACAATACCGCTTCCACCATAGGTGGGATAACAAACCATTCCGATTTTCATTTTTATTGTCTGGAGTAAGTGATTTATAATTTAATTTTAATATGGAAACATTGTCGAAAGAAGTTGATATTTATTATACTATAGATAAAGCAGAATCTGCTGAAATAAAAATATTAGGTTCAAGGTTTATATCTCATGCAAACAACTCATCATCGAAAGATATTGCCATGGATTTTTTACAGAACATCAAGGAACAATATCATGATGCCACACATAATTGCTTTGCTTATAAAATCGGTAAAGATGGTTTGGAATTTCGTGCAGTAGACGATGGTGAGCCATCGGGTTCAGCAGGCAAACCGATTTTATTTTCAATTAATAAACATAAACTGAGTGATGTAATAGTTGTAGTAACGCGTTATTTCGGAGGGAAAAAACTCGGTGTGGGAGGTCTTGCAAGGGCGTATTCACAGGCGGCTGATGAAGTATTGCAAAAATGCAATTACAAAAAAATAAACATTACAACACCGGTGAAAATAATATGCACTTATGAAGACCTTGATATAGTGAAAAGAATATTAAGCAGCGATTCAGTTTCTTATGAAGAGAAATATCATGATGTTGCCGAATTTGTAGCACATGTATCCACTTCAAAATCCAAATTATTCATCGATAATATAATTTCAGCAACAAGAGGCAGGGCAGGAGCGAACCTGTTTAATGTATAATAAAATGACAATTTGGTTAATTGGTAAAAAAATGAATTATTATTGTTTATAGAAAATAAATTGAAGAAATTTAAAAAAAACACTGCAAGCAAAAATAAAATATTATGAGGGGTAATGAGGGTAATTAGTAAACCAGGTGAAATGCAGTCAGTTGCATTAGCATTAAGAAATGAAGGAAAAAAAATTGCTGTTGTTCCAACAATGGGGTATTTGCATGAAGGTCATACCAGTCTTATTAAAAAAGGAAGAGAGCTTGCCGATATTGTTGTAACTACTCTTTTTGTGAATCCTACACAGTTCGGACCCAATGAAGATTATGAAAAATACCCGCGTGATTTTGCAAGAGATTTTGAACTTGCAGAAGATGCTGGAACGGATTTTTTATTTAATCCAGCTAACGAAGAAATGTATTCTAATGGCTATAAATCCATAATTAATATAAGTGGTATTACTGATAGATTTGAAGGTGAATCCAGACCCGGTCATTTTGACGGAGTTGCAACAATTGTAGCAAAATTATTCAATATTACAAAACCGCATTATGCAATTTTCGGGCAGAAAGATTATCAGCAGACACTTGTAATAAAACAATTAGTAAATGATTTATTTTTTGACATATCGGTTGTAATTTCACCTACTATCAGGGAAAGTGACGGATTAGCAAAAAGTTCAAGAAATGTATACCTATCGGATGAGGAGAGAAAAAGAGCTGTGATAATTTATACTGCATTAAGTGATGGAATACATGAAGTACAGAAAGGAGAAAGCAGACGCAAAATTTTGAATGCGGTATTGCATAATCGAATCAGAACAATACCCGAAATCAGAATAGATTATGCAAGTTCGGCAAATGCCGATACTTTAGATGAACCGGATGTATTTCTTCCGGGTGAACGTGTGATTTTCATGATTATAATTTTCTGACATAAATGGTACAGTCATGACAAAATTAATTGTATTTATTATTTTATCAATTCCATTAGTTATAGTTTCATGGCGTACTCTATTTAAAATTAAAACGCATGGTTTCTTTAGATTTTTTGCATGGGAATGTATTTTATGGTTGTTGATAAACAATTACATATTCTGGTTTGAAAATCCATTTGGTTTAAAACAGATATTATCATGGCTTCTTTTATTTTATTCATTGATACTATTAATCACTGGAATTTTACAATTAATAAAATTTGGGAAACCACATAAAAGCAGAAATGAAAAACAATTGTTTAATATGGAGAAAACTACTTTGTTGGTAGTTAATGGTATTTATAAATATATAAGACATCCGATTTATGGTTCATTAATTTTCCTGACCTGGGGTATTTATTTGAAAAATACAGATTTGATTTTAACAATATTTGCAATTTTATCAACTATATTACTTTTTATAACATCCAAATATGATGAAAAAGAATGTATAGTATACTTCGGTCAATCATACAAAGAGTATATGACTCATAGCAGGATGTTTGTTCCAAATTTATTTTAGGAACATAATAAAGATTTGTAATAAAATTATTTTACAATTCCTCAATCAATTCAAGAAATTGTTTGTACGGTAAAGCAGTAAGGCTTTGTGCTTCAGTAGCACCATATTCCCTGCTAATTAATGAAACTTTTGCTGCAGTTTCATCATCCGGAGCTTCATAAATATCGAGGAAATCAAATTGCCCAAGCAATGCATAATGTGCCAGGAATTTCACATTAGGGCATTTTTCTTTAACATGTTCGAGCCATTCTCTGCCGATTTTTCCCCTTTCTTTCATCCTTTTAGTCATTTCAGGAGCAAGCTTAGTCATTAAAATAAAGGTTTTCATATTCTATTCCAATAATTGAAAAACAATCCAAAGATAATAAAAATTATCAAAATAAGATAATTTAAAATGTAGTAAATCAGATAAACAGTACTATATATTTATTTATTTTTCTTATCCGCAGCAGGAAATTGAACAAAAAATGAAGAGCCTTTACCTAATTCCGATTCAGCCCATATTGTGCCGTCATGTAATTCAACGAGTTGTTTAACAATTGATAAACCAAGTCCTGTAGATGATTCTCCTCCAGTAGGCTGTGCAGAGAGTCTTTGAAATTTACCGAAGAGTTTCTTCATATCCTCATTAGATAAACCCGGTCCCTCATCTTTGACCTCACATCTTATGAATTTATTTCTCTTTATTTTAATTAAACTAATATTTACATTAATATTTTTATTCTTTGGTGAATATTTAATTGCATTACTTATTAAATTATCAATGATTTCATATATTCTTATATTATCACCACTGATAAAACAACCATCCTTCATACCCGGATTAAATATAAGAGTCTGTTGTTTATTTTCTGCTCTCGATTTATTACTTTCAACTATATCCTCAACAACTTCATTCAAGTCAATTATTTTTTTGTCAATGGTCAATTTACCACTTTCGAGACTTGCATTTTCTAACAATTCATTAATTAAATTAGACATTAATGTAGAAGATTCATATATAAGGTCAATCATCTCAGATTCTGTTGCGTCTGTGATTCCCAAATCCTTTAACATCACAGAAATACCCTGAATTACATTCAAAGGATTTTTCAAGTCATGAACAGTCATATTAATAAATTGATTTTTCAGTTCAATCGCCTCCTGCAAAATCAGATTGACTTTGGTAAGTCTTCTGAGTTTAATCAAAGTCTTTCCTCTTGCAATCAATTCATTACCATCAAATGGCTTCAATAAATAATCATTTGCACCGGCTTCAAAACCTTCTACAAGGTCTGCTATTTGATTCCTTGCAGTTAAAATCAGAATGGGAAGTTCGAATAATGAATAGTTTTGTCGTATCTGTCTTGCTACATCGAGACCACTCATTTTAGGCATCATAACGTCCAGCACAATTAAATCAAAATCAGGATTATGCATAATTGATTGTAATGCAGTTAATCCATCATGGCATACTATAATATTATAATTATAGAGACTGAAATAATTTTTTATCAATTGAGCCATTATGGGTTCATCATCAACAACTAATATCTTAATTCCCTGCTGAATAATTTTTGTATCAATTTCTTCAGATTCAGAACTTGTATCGAGTGGAGTCTCAAACGGTTTTAAATCCTGGTATTTTTTATTATAAAGTTCTTCATCGTAAACAGGAATAGAAAATGAAAAAACACTACCTTTATTCAATGCAGATTCAGCCCATATTTTTCCCTTGTGTAACTCTACGAGATACTTATCAATTGCAAGGCTGAACCCTGTAAATCCTTCTTTTTTTGCAGCTTCTTTTATATCTGAAATATTTTTAAAAAGTGTATCTAATTTCTCAGGTGAAATACCGATACCGGTATCACTTACTGAAATAATTACCATTCCATCCCGAGTTCTGGCTGAAGCAATAATTTCACCAGTTTCGGTATATTTAACAGCATTGCTAACTAAATCATATAAAACAAATTGGATTTTATTTTCATCTCCGAATACAAAAGGAGAATTTTTATCAATCGTATTTCTAAACTTTATGTTTTTATCGCCTATGAGAATTTTGGATAAACTTGCAACATAATGGGAGACTTTACCCAAATCGCCAGGCTTTTTCCGAACAACTATCTCGCTTGTGTCAAGTTTGGAGAAATCAAGTATATCATTTGCTATGAATGAAAGCTGTTTTCCGGCTGATGATATTAGAGATAAATTATATTCAACATCTCCGGGTAATTGTCCGATATTACCTTTAATAAGCGATTCAGTTATTCCTATTATTCCGTTTAATCTTGTGTTGAGCTCAAGAGAAATGTTAGAGAGTAACTCGTTTTTTAATTCAAAATAATTTTCTTCTGCTTGTCTTGATATTCTTTCTTGTTCCAAAGTCTTTTTAAGACTTTTTATTGTCAGAGATTTGTAAATAGCAATCCCGAATGAGGAACCGATTAATTTGATTAATTCAAAATATTTATCAATGTTTGGCTTTTCATTTCTTCCTTCAATAAACAATGCTCCGATAATATTTTTTTGGAAAACTATTGGGTAGAAAATTACCCATTTTATAGATTCGGATGAAATATAATTGTCGTTTTTAAGTATATCTTTTTTAAAGGGATATTTATCAAAATATGATTTTTCTGTTTTGCTTAAATCATATAGTAATGAATTTTTAATAAAAGTGTTGTTATCTAACAACAGAGACCTGTAATTTATTATTTCTTTTTTTTCCTTATCAGAACCATATTCCAATCTAAAATCATTTCCAGTGCTGTCTAAATGGAAATAATAAATTTTATCTGCAATATTAGAATCACCAAGTAAATTCAGAATTTTTTTAATTACTTTATCGTAATTATTTTCCGATAAAATATCGTTGGATAATTCATTGTATTTCCTGAAATCAAAATCATCCCATTTAACAATAATTTCGCTCTTCAGCTCATTACCATTCAACCGCTTTTTTTCTTTTCTTTTTTCCTTTTTCTTTTCTTTTTTCTTTAGTTTTTTCTTTTTATTTTTTTTCATTTATGTATTTAAAACTTATTATATTTATATATTTCAATATTTGTAATGATTATGAAGGATTTACTAAGACCTTATTATTTAAATATAAATAAGATAATTTATAAAGGCTCAGGGTATTATTGTAATATTTGCAATAAATCATACAGAAAATTTCTTCCAGCTGGAAATGATAAAAGACAAAATGCAAAATGTCCGGGTTGCGGTTCCTTTGAAAGGCATCGGTTATTGATGTATTTCCTTAAAGAAAAGACAAATTTCTTCAATTCAAATCTTAATGTTCTGGATGTATCTCCTAATAAAACAATGCACAATCTATTTAATCAAATGAATAATATAAAATATACAAGTGTAGATTTAATGATGTCTTATGTTACACAAAAAGTTGATTTAACTCAACTTCCATTTGATAATGAAACCTTTGATTGTATTTTTTGTTACCATGTTTTGGAACATATACAAGATGATATTAAAGCCATATCAGAATTATACAGAGTTTTAAAAAGAAATGGATGGGCAATTATTCAGTCTCCATTTGATAAAAGTTTAAATAAAACTCTGCAATCTGAAAAAATAATGACCTCAGAGGAAAGAAAAGAGGTATATGGTCAGGAAGACCACGTAAGAATTTATGGTAAAGATTTTATCAGTAGAATCGAATCTGTAGGATTTGATGTTAAGGAAGATGATTATATTCACACATTCAGCAAAGATGATATAATTAAATTTGGATTAGATAAAGAAGAGATAATAAATTTTTGTATAAAAAGTTAATAAATGAATAATCAGAATAAAGCATATATCTATGCATTTTTAGCAGTACTTTGTTGGTCAACAGTTGCAACAGCTTTTAAGATTTCTTTAAATGAACAAGGTTATATTCAATTATTATTAATCTCTTCATTTTCATCATTAGTTACTTTATTCATTATTCTTTGTTTTCAAAAGAAATTAAATTTAATTTTTAATCAGTCGTATCAGGATATATTAAAATCGTTAGTACTCGGAATATTAAATCCATTTTTATATTACCTCGTATTATTCAAAGCATATTCTTTATTACCTGCACAAATAGCACAACCACTGAACTATACATGGGGAATTGTAGTTGTTATATTATCAGTGCCAATTTTAAAACAAAAAATCAGATTTGTGAATATTCTTGCCTTGACAATCAGTTTGCTGGGAGTAATAATAATTTCAACAAAAGGAAATTTACTTAGTCTTAAATTCAGCGAACCTTTAGGGGTAGTATTGGCTGTAGGCAGTTCATTAATCTGGTCTTTCTATTGGTTGTATAATTTGAAAGATAAAAGAGATGAAGTTGTAAAATTATTTTATAATTTCTTTTTCGGATTTTTATTTACTGTGATTTTTACAATAATATTTTCAAAAATTCAGATACCCTCTACAGTTGGATTATTATCAGCATTCTATATAGGATTATTTGAAATGGGAATTACATTTATAATATGGTTGAAAGCACTAAAATATTCCAAATACACTTCAAACGTAAGCAATATTATATATTTGTCTCCATTTCTATCACTTGTATTTATACATTTTATATTGAATGAAAAGATATTATTTTCATCATTCATCGGTTTATTATTTATTATAAGTGGAATAATTTTACAACAGATTGTAAAATTAAAACGAAAATAATTAAAAATATTATGCATAAAAATATAAATATTGATATTAGAAAGGCTGAGTCAATAGAAGATATGGAAATAGTGCGAAAATTATTTGAAAATTATTCATCAGAACTTGGCTTCGATTTGGAATTCCAGGATTTCAACAATGAACTAATAAACTTACCGGGAAAATATTCAGCTCCGGAAGGATGTTTGTTGCTTGCAAGATATTCAGGTCAAATATCCGGTTGCGTTGGACTACGTAAATTGGATAATGACACCTGCGAAATGAAGCGCCTTTATGTAAAGGATGAATTTAGAGGCATAAGTATTGGGAAAAATTTGGCGCTTGAAATAATTTTAGAAGCAAAAAAAATCGGCTATCGGAAAATGAGACTTGACACATTAAATACTATGTATAAAGCCATTAATATATATAAAAAAATTGGTTTTTATGAGATTAAATCTTACAGGTTCAATCCTTTTAATAATGCTGTTTTCATGGAATTAAAATTATATTGAAAATCTATAAATAACTTCTTTCATTAAGATCAACAGCAATTTATACTTTAATTTTCATTTTTAAGAATTTTAAACTTTTTGAGAATTTCATATAATCCTATGCCTGTCAAAGGTTGACATACCGTCAGTAAATAAATCTGATATCTGGCTATCAGATTAACTACAGTGAACAGGAGTGTATAAAAAGTCATAAATGACAGAAATACAATTAAAGAATTATAATTTCTATTCATTTTATTTGATTTATACAATGAATTCAAGCCAATAAAACATGGTATTACCGATAACATTACGAATAATACATTAATCGGATGTCTTGTTCGAGGAGTATAAATATCTATAGTCCAAACAAATAAAAATCGCTTTGCCCATGTAATAAGTGTTCGTACAGGATTATTCTTAATATAAGTTAAAGCCTCATCCTTAAGAATACTATCAACAGCAACTTCAAAATTTTGATTAAATGGTAGAGAATCCATCCTGGCAACTACAATGGGATACCTTTTATGATTAATCCATTTTTTTTCTCCATAAATATTATAATCACCACCTGAAGATAAATTATTATTACCTCTCCAAAACTCATGCCATGGGTGGCTCACAATAGTGGTGAAATGATTAAATAGCATTGTGTTTCTTACAACCCATGGTGTTGCAATAATTAAAAATGAAATGAACACAATTACTATATTTTTGGAAGAGGTGGATGGAATAAGAAATTTATTTTTATTACTATTTTTTATAAATAATGAGATAATAATCATACCTAACCCAATAACAAGAAATTCACTTCTCTGTAGGGTTAAGAATCCTCCAGTAAGACCTGTTAACATGAAAAGATAAGACTTTTGTTTATTCAAACTAATCAAAAGTAAAAATATAAAAGCTAATGCTGTGGTTTGATAAAGTGCAGAACCACTAAATGTAGTTATTCCAAAGATATTAGGAACAAAGATTGCACCGAATAATGCTCCAATTCTTGCAGCCTTGATATTACTAATATATTTAATGATAAGATAGACTAAAAATACTCCAATTGTACTAAATATTGAATTTAATATCATAAGAATTGCATAAGCTGTTCCATTATCACCGAAAACCTGAAATGTTAAATAAATGATATATGGGTCTACCGGTGGAATAAATGCTCCTTCAAACTTTGGAGGAGAATTTTGTATATTAATTTTCTCAAGACTGAATGGAGGATAGGGCCAATGCATTGTATATCCATATCCTTGATTTAAATTTCGTGCTATATATCCATGTTCGTACATTTCGGGATTTTTGAAATTTCCAATTGTTATCATAACAGCAATTCTTAATAACATGGATAAAGTTATTAATAATATGATAAATATTTTTTCTGATTTAATAGTAAGATTTATCATAATTAATTTTCAGTCCCGGATAAAAAAAAAGAAATTAATTGTTAGAAAATTATTCATTTCCAAATTATTAAAATTTATTCGTATTTTAGAAATATTTTTAAAAATAATTGAGTTAATAATGAAAAAATTAATTTCATGGATTATTGCATTAGCTGCTTCAATAATTGTTTTTGTACTTGTTTCACAACTGATTTTTGGTGTAATTAATTTTGTTTTTAAAATTAGTTTCATAGTTATTACAATAATTTGTATTTTTATTTTAGCACTACCAATTTATATGATAGTATCCAAAAGATTCTTAAAATAATAATAGGTCCAAGATGTATAAAATTTTTATAATAATTATACTCACATTATTAAATATTATAATATTGAGAGCTGAAGCAGATCCAAATGCAGTTAACCTTGCAAGAGCTTTTGGAAAAGATATTTTTGAACTAAACGGAGTGCCATATCTTCAGCCATTGGTAGAAACTCTTAATGCAACTTCTAATTCAAGATTTTTCAATCAAGCGTATATACCTTCAAATGTTGATAAGCCATATTTCAGAGTTGGCGGCCATGCAATGTTTGGTTTTGTTAGGGAAGATATGAAAACATATATTCCTTCAATGCCTGCTGAAGCATTGGACCCAAATAAATTGAGTAAATATATTGATATTATTCCTACTATTAATATTAAAGACACAGCAGGTTTAATTTATTATGCATTGAAAACAATTTTATATGATGGTATAAAAAGAGGTATGATTAATGTTCCGAAATCCTCAGCGACAATTTTAGGCTATCAGAACACAAAATTTTTTTTGCCACATGATTCACTTATAAAATTAGTTCAGGAACATCCTGTTTACCCATTGCTTCCTCAAGCATTCAAAGATTCATTAATTAATACAATATGGAAATTTCCGGAATTATTTACTTTACCTCCCGGAGCTAATATGAATGTTATCTTAGCCGGTGTTCCTCAGATTGAAATAGGAGCATTATGGGGAACAGAATTATTAATTAGGTATATCCCACAAGTTAATATGGGAGAAAATATTGGAGATTTTACTTTTTGGGGATTTGGATTAAAGCACAGTATTTCACAATACTTTGATAAAAGATATTTTGATTTGGCTACTCAAATTGTATATCAAGGGACTAAATTAAAAAATAAAGTAGGATATACAAACAGTGATTTAAAAGCTGAAGGAACTTTTTGGGATTTTAATTTACATGCTTCTAAAGCTTTCTTGGATGATATGTTAAATGTATATGCCGGTATATCTTATGAATTATTTAATATAAATTCTAATTTTATTTATACATTACCGGTAGAAACACAATTACAATTAGGATTACGGGATGGTTATTGGAAATATTCTGATGATGCAAAAGACAGTGTATTTATTATAAATCCGGTTTCAGAAAAATTTCCCGGAGATACATTACCACAGACATCTAATCTGAGGATTGTTAATACAAACTTAAAATTTGTTTTTGGATTAAACTATCAGATTGGACCGGTTGCAATTTTTATTGATTATAATATTAGTAAATTTAACATTTTTACCGGTGGGGTAGAAGTTAGATTCTAATTTGAAATATTTCATATTTTTTTTAAATAACATTTAAGTTAACATGACTCAGATTATTGATGGAAAGCTGATTTCAAAACAAATAAAAGAAGAATTAAAAGAAAAGTCTAAAATTTTATTAAATGAAAAGGGTATTACACCCGGTTTGGCTTTATTACTTGTTGGTGATAACCCTGCTTCAAAATCATATGTTGCATCTAAAGAAAAATTTTGTGCAGAGCTTGGTTTTAAATCCGTTGTATTAAGACTTCCAGAAGATTCGAATGAAGAAGTAGTATTGAGCTATATTAATTCATGGAATAGTGATAGTTCAATACATGGAATTCTTGTTCAATTGCCTTTGCCTAAACACATAAATGAAGCTAATATAATTCAATCCATTTCACCAAAAAAGGATGTTGACGGATTTCATCCGGAAAGTTTCGGAAGACTTGTGATAGGACTCCCCGGATTTATTCCGTGTACTCCTGCAGGAATTGCTGAATTGATAAAAAGATATAAAATTGAAACAAAAGGCAAGCATGTTGTAGTGGTAGGTAGAAGTAATATAGTAGGTAAACCAATTGCTAATTTAATGTATCAAAAGAATGCTGATGCTAATTCCATAGTTACCATTTGTCACACAGCAGCACCTGATTTAAGATATTATACTAAGCAGGCAGACATTTTGATTGCTGCGGTAGGAGTACCAAAAATCATTAAAGCTGAAGATGTCAAAGAAGGAGTTGTTATAATTGATGTGGGAATCAACAGAATTGATGACGCATCATCTGAAAAAGGTTATAGAATAGTAGGTGATGTAGATTTTGATTCAGTTAAGGAAAAGGCTTCTGCAATAACTCCCGTACCCGGGGGAGTTGGTCTTATGACAGTTGCTATGCTAATGTTAAATACATACAAATCAGCTTCGGGCGAAATATCATAGAATCTGATAAGTTATGACTAAATTAAAGAATCCGATTGATATAATATATGAAGATGAATTTATACTGATATTGAATAAACAGTCCGGTTGTTTGACAATTCCTGATAGATATGACAAATCTGCAATTAATTTATATGAGGTATTGACAAAAAAGTATTCCAAAATATTCACGGTTCACCGATTGGATAAGGATACAAGCGGAGTTATAATCTTCGCTAAAGATGCTGATACGCACAAAAATTTAAACCAGCAATTTCAGGATTTAAAGGTAAAAAAAATCTATCATGCAATTCTAAGAGGGAATGTTCAAAAAGATGAAATTGAAATTGATATACCGATTACAGAGGATTTACGTCAAAAAGGAAAAATGAAACCAAGTGTCAGAGGAAAAAATTCACTTACAGTATTGAAAGTAATAGAAAGATTCAGAAATTCGACATTGGTTGAATTAAACCTTGTTACAGGAAGACACCACCAAATAAGAATTCACTGTGCCGCAATAGGTCACCCATTACTTGTTGACGAATTGTATGGGAATTCTGTTGAATTCAAAGTATCATCGCTTAAAAGAAATTATAAAATTAAAAAGGGTACTGATGAAAAAGCAATTATTTCCCGCATAACTCTGCATTCATTCGCGATTGAATTCGAACATCCTGATAATCACAAGATTGTTATTTACAATGCAGAGTATCCAAAAGATTTTAGTGCAGTCATTGAAGTATTAAGAAAATATTCCGGTCTAATATCATCATAATAATCTCTCATTGACTTAATATATAACACCTATTTTATTATTAACATAAATTTTATTAATTTATAAGTTTGAACCAATAAAATTATGGTAATTTCGATATTAATAATGTATATAAAAGGATACTAAAATGAAAAATAATTTATTATACCTGCTTTTCATATTTATTTTAACATCATCAGCACTTTTTTCCCAGTATGATGCAAGACAATTACCGGAATTTCTTGATATTAACAGGGAAAATTATGACAGGGCAATGAGCGCAAAAAGAACTGTTTTCTATAAAAATATTCCACCTGATGCTTTTAAGAAAAATAAAGGTCCTGACAGAATAATGGCAGAAGGATTTGAGATTGTTAATTTATCGGGAGGAAATAGCAATCAGTCGGAAACCTGGATAACTTACAATCCTTTAAATCCCGATAATCTTGTAGCAGGTGCTAATGATTATGGTTACCTCAGTCCTCAGTCCGGATATAGAATGGGTGCATTTTCTACGACAGATGGATTTAAAAATTGGGTATACAGGCCTACACCTGATAACAATGGTACTCTTTTTGAAATTCCACCAAATTTCAGCATGCTTGTTTTTGACCCCGGAATTACTTTTGATTCACGTGGATGGTGTTATTATTCCTATGGTGTATGCATAATCGATGGTCAGGACAGAAATTACGATAATGGTCTTTTTGTTACAAGGTCTACCGACGGTGGTAATACCTGGGAATCACAAGTCCCTGTAGCCTTTTCTAATCAAGGTACACTAAACCAGGTTTTTCATGACCGATATAGTATTATAGCAGATGCAAATCAGAATTCACCATATAAAGATAATATTTATTTAACCTGGAAAAGATTCAACCAAAACGTTGGTATATGCTTTTCTAAATCCACTGATGCGGGTCAAACATGGTCAACACAGCCAACATTAATACCTGGTGGAAATACATTTCAGTCCCAGTCACCAATACCTGTAATTGGCAACAATGGTGAATTATATGTTGTATGGAGAAATCCTGTTAATGAATTTGAAGATGTGATGTTCCAAAAGTCAACAAATGCAGGACTTTCCTGGTTAGGAAGTGCAAAAAAAATACAGTCTGTAAAACCAATTGGTATTGTGAATTCAATTAGTGGCAGGGATGTTCTTACAAATAAAGGTAATATGAGAGTATCGTCATTACCATATATAGCTGTAGACAGGTCAAATGGTCCGAGAAAAGGTAATATTTATATTGTGCAAACAGGCAAGGATGAAAATGGATTAACAAGGTTATATCTTGCTAAATCAACAAATGGCGGAGATGAATGGACAACTAAAATCCGAATCGATGACAATCAATATGGAAATGATATGTTTTTCCCAAATATTAGTATTGACCCTGTTACAGGAATGATTTCTGTAGTATATTACAGTTCTCAAAATGACCCGGATAACAAAGGATTTGATGTATATTTAGCAATTTCAAACGATGGTGTTACATTCAGGAATATAAGAATAACTCCTCAAATGATAAAACTTGATACTCCTGACGACATTATTGGTGATAATGGTAACTATTACTGGGGTGATTATACCAGCATTACTTCGTATAACGGAAAAATTTATCCATGCTGGTGGATGCCAAGCGGCTATAATTCCAATTTTTGGTCAAATGACGTGTTTGTTGCATTACTTTCAACAAATCCAAAATCACCGGTTAATTTCCTTACAAGCAGTGATTATCAATCACCAAATAGCGTAACTTTAAATTGGACTGACCCAACACAAAATCAGCTTGCTGACCCGCTCGGCGATTTTGTGATTATTATTTATAGAAACGATGTTGAGATTGCCAGGGTAAACAAAGGTGTTCAAACTTATAATGATGCAAGTGCAGTTGACGGTCAGCAATATACATATAGTATAAAAACACATACTACTGAAGGTTTTGAAAGTTCATTAATATTTTCAACAATTACAGCCGGAGGAGGATTAAAACCTTTCCCACCAGTAAAACTTTCTGCAAAGCCATTAAGTAACGGAGTAGCACTTACGTGGGAAAATCCTTCATTTCACACAGATAGTACTTATTGTCAGGATGTAAATAAAATCGATATTTATGTAGATGAAGTAAAGAATCAAAGTTATTCAGGCAGTATACAGGCAGGACAAAATTCAAGCATGGTGTTAAATATTCAACCAAATCAATTTCATACAATCAAATTAATTGCAATCGGAAAAAGAGGACAAATAGAAACCGAAAGTGATTTCTCTAATCAACTGGTTTCATTTGCCGGAAATGTATTGACAGAATTAAGTGACAGCTTTGATATTTCTCCATCTCCTGTTATTAGGTATTCGAAAACCGGTTGGGACACAACAAGTGTGAAATCTATTTCAGCTCCAAATTGCTTGACTGATTCACCACAGGGTAAATATCCGAATAATTCATCAAATTATGTCTATTTTCAACCTGTTGTTTTATCAGCAGAAAAAACAACTTTAAGTTTTGAACATATCGCCTTAATTAAGAAAAATGGAGATTGGGGTATTGTGTATGTTAGCAATGATTTTGGAAGTTCATGGAAAGGAGTTTTAGCAGTAAATTCGGAACGTTCTTTAGGATTTACAGACGATATCGCAACAAGTACCTGGTATAGTGAAAGAGTTGGTTTGTCTGATTTTATCGGTGATACAATTATGATAGCATTTGAATTGTATTCAAATAATTTCAGTAACAGTGACGGATGGTTTATTGATGACCTGAGAATTGATGATTTACCTGCCGGTAATAATGATTTTGAAAATTTGAATTCAGGCTTAGAATTCGAAGCAATGCCAAATCCAACTGCCGATATTACTAAAATCAAATTGTTTTTACCATTTGGCAATAATGTGAAAATATCGCTTTTTGATATTATGGGGAATCAAATAAAAACAATGTATTCCGGATTTATAAATCCCGGAAATTTTGAAAGTGAATTTGATTTTTCAGGACTTTCAAATGGAATTTATTATTGTAAAGCTAATTTTGGAAAATCTTTTAAAATTATTCCAATAATCATTAATAAATAAAAAATTTTATTTCTAAAATTAATAAAAGCGGTGAACTAATGTTTTACCGCTTTTTTTATCTTTGTATAATAATAAAAAATCAAGAAATATTAAATCAATGACAATTTGAAAATGAAGAAGAAAAAAATTGCTGATGAACATCCGCTTAAGGATTTTGAACTAAATAAAAGCCAACTTTTAAAAAAAGTTGAAAATTATTTAATCAACGAATTGTTTGTTGAAAATGGTGATAAATTAGTAATTGCTGTCAGCGGGGGAGTTGATTCAATTGTTTTACTTAATTTAATATATCAGTTATCATTTATATATAATTTCAAAATTATTCCTGCACATTTTAATCATAAATTGAGAGGAAAAAGAGCTGATGATGATGAGAAATTCGTAAAAAGTATTTGCAATGATTATAAATTGAAATGTATATCAGGGAAAGGTGATGTCAGGCAATATGCAGGAAAAAATTCATTAAGTATTGAACATGCGGCAAGAGTACTAAGATATAATTTCTTAGAAAGAGTTGCTCATGAGAATAATTGTTCATTAGTGGCAACAGCACACACTCTTGATGATATGACCGAAACCTTCTTTCTAAATTTATTAAGAGGTAGCGGGATAACAGGATTATGCGGTATCCCCAAAAAGAGATTACTCACAAAAAAAGTCAGTTTAATAAGACCTTTGATAAACATTACTAAGGATGAACTTAAATCTTATGCAAATAAAAAAGGTTTGAAATGGAGTGAAGACGAAAGTAATAAACTGATGAATTTCACAAGAAATAAAATAAGAAAAAAACTTATTCCATTAATCAGGGAAGATTTCGAACCCGGGATAAATGAAAAAATTCAAAGAACGACATCTTTATTATCTGGTGCTGAAAGATATATAAAAGATTATGTTGCAGAATTAACGGAAAAAATTATTACAAACAGAACCTCAGATGGTTTTGCAATAAAATTAGGATTGTTTAATTCACTAGATGATTTTATCCAGGGGGAGTTGATAGAACATTTAATAACAACCAAGTACCATCAATCACCATTGACTATGGCTAATATAGAGAGATTAAAAGATCTATCAGAATCTAAGATTGGTACGATTGTTGATATTAGTAAAGATTTATTTGCTCTAAAAGACAGGAATAAACTGATTATCAGTAAAAAAAGGAAAAATGCACAAAGAAGGATAGAATTAAAAAAGGAAGATGAAACAGAATTCACAGGAATGAAAATTATTTTGAAAGAAGTAAAGAAGAAAGATGTAATATTTAATCAGTCTGTGAATATAGAATATTTAGATTATGATTTAATTCCACAGAGATTAATTTTAAGAAGTTGGGAAAAAGGAGATGTCTTCAATCCATTAGGGATGAAAGGCAAAATGAAGGTTAGTGATTTTTTAATTAATAATAAGGTTTCGATTTTAGACAAGAAAGAAATTTTATTACTTTCAACTGGTAAAGATATTGTTTGGGTTTGTGGAATGAGAATAGATGATAAATATAAAGTTACTAATCAAACATTAAGGTATTTGAAAGTAGAAATTATACCAAAAGTTCAATAATATTTGAATATTAATCTAATATCAGGAAAATAGTGTTTATTTAAATTTTTGGAATATTGATTTATGAACAAAGGAATTATGCAAGGATATCAAAATACTGTATTTATTAATCATAAAAAATTCAAGGTTCTTATTAAGGAATCAGAAATTCAGCAATTAGTTTCAAATATAGCAGAAAGAATTAATTTAGATTATATGGGCAAACGTCCTTTGTTTTTAATTGTCCTGAAAGGTTCAATGTTTTTTGCTTCCGATTTATTGAGAAAAATTGAATTGGAATGTGAAATTGACACAGTATCAGCAAAGAGTTACGGTAATTATATGAAAAGCACCGGCGAAGTCAATTTAATGATTAGCAAGCTTGATGTTACAGGTAAAGATATAATTATATTGGAAGATATAGTTGACACTGGCTATACATTAAATAAACTCATTGAAAAATTGAAATTTTTAAATCCTTCATCTATAGAGGTGGCATCTCTTTTATCGAAACCATCTATGAGAAAAATTAATATTGAGTTAAAATATGTGGGTCTGGAAATTCCTCCGTTTTTTGTTATCGGCTATGGTCTTGACTTTGCCGAATTTGGCAGGAATCTACCTGCTATTTATTCTCATGAAGAAGAATAATATATATTTAAATTAATCATTCAAATAAAGTTTGTTTTTAATTATATAATTTTCAACGGAAATTGGAACTAATTCATTAATTCTTTCATTCATTTGTAGTTTTTTCCTGATTTCAGTTGCAGAAATTTTTATTATCGGATTATTTAAAATAACCGGTTTTCTGTCATCTAATTCAAGTGAATTTATAATTTCTTCTTTTGATGAGTATTTTTCTCTCATTGCAATACAAATTTGTGTATTAATTAATATCCATTCCCATTGCATCCACTCTTTAAAGTTAAGAGCTTGATCACTCCCAATTAAAACAAAAATTTTGGAATTCTTATTTTTAGAAATTATATGTTTTATTGTTTCAAAAGAATAAGATATACCACCTTTATCAATTTCAAAAGTATTTATGAGAAATTTGGGTTCATTTGTAAAAGCCAGTTTAAGCATATCTATACGATTATTATTTGTTACCTGAAATGCATCATCATCTTTTATTTTGAAAGGTGATATATTAGCCGGAATGATATGACAAATGTCAATTTTCAACTCATTCACAAATTGTTTAGCTATTTCTATATGAGCATTATCAACTGGATTGAAAGTACCGCCGAATATTCCTACCCTCATTTAAATATCCAAGTATGAAAAATATTAATTTGATTCAACTGCAAAAATACAATAATCATTAATTGAGTCATCTTTTTTTTAAATGAAAGCAAAACTTAATCAGTTATAATTTTTGTTCCGGGTTCAAGCAGAGTCAAAGTTTTATTTGATGCATCTAGTTCAGCCTTAGCTCCAATCGGTAAAATCAATTTATTATCATAGTGCCCGAAGGGTAGACCAAGAATGGCAGGAATTTTTAATGGTTTTATTCTCGATTCAATAACCTCTCTGATTGTAAAGGAGTAATCAGGAAAAAAGTTCCTTTTTGCATCAATGTTATCCATATAACCGAATACAATTCCTGCAGCATCCTGAAGTTTCCCTGCTAACCAGAGATGGCTGAGCATCTTATCAATTTTATAAGGTTCTTCCTGTACTTCTTCAATTAAAAGTATTTTACCTTTTGTATCAATTTCATAAGGTGTGCCGAGAGTCGAGATAATCATAGTGAGATTTCCTCCAACCAGCGTACCTTCTGCAACACCACTTGCAATAGTTTGTAATGTAGGAAAAGAGATTTTAATGGGAATGAATTTTTTATTGGCAAACAGTAAACTTTTAGTGATTTCTATTGAAAATTGCTGGAAATAAGTAGAGCCGATAGCCCCGTGAAAAGTAGCTAAAGCACTCATTTTCAATATAGAATTTATAAGTATTGTTATATCACTGAAACCAATTATTATTTTTGGATTTTGCCTGATTATTTCGAAATCTAATTCCGGCAGAATTCTCATTGAACCATATCCGCCCCTTGCACATAGTATACAATCAACAGACTTATCTTTTATATAGTTCATAAACTCAGACGCTCTTTCTTCATCAGAAGCAGAGAAGTACTTATATTTATACTGCCTTTCATTTACCGATTTACCGGATACTATCTTACAACCCATTTTCTGAAAAAAACTCACTCCATTATGAATTTCCCATAAGTTAGTTGGACTTGCCGGAGCAGTAATGGCTATCACCGAACCTTTTTTTAACGGATTTGGATTAATAATTTCTCTTTCGCTTTTCAAATATTTATTTTTTGAATTGATATTATCAATATTGTCTAATGAGTCTGAAGGGAATTGTTTATCTTTTCCAATCAAACCAATTTGTGATAATAAAACACCTGATGCTGTTAAGCCAATAAAATTTCTTCTGTCCATAAAACCAAATTAAAATAAACATATAATTAAAGCAAAGAATAAGCCAATTTATTGGCTATGACGCAGAAATTGACTAATTTTGAATAAAAGGAAAGGTGCAGGAGTGGCTTAACTGGCACGCCTGGAAAGCGTGTGTATCGAAAGGTACCGTGGGTTCGAATCCCACCCTTTCCGCAGATCCTATCGTGAATTGTGAAATACTAATTCTTGTTATAACGCTAATAAGTAATATAATATAAACAATTCATAAGCGTAATATAATTGAATTTTTTAATCATTTTATGGGAATTTTTTTTATGAAGATTATTATCAAAAAAACATCTGTCTACCTTTTTATTATTTGTTTTATCGGAGCAGCATCTTTTGCACAAACCACAAATAAGATTGAACCCGTTAAAGAGAAATCAAATAAAATAGAAATAAAATCGGAAAAAGCTGCAAGCGAAGTTAATACTTTAAAAGTTTCTGACGACAAAGTAATTTCGAATGCAAAATCACATGAATGCAGTCATTCTAAAGAATGTAAAACTGAGCAAGGTAAGGAATGCTGTAAAGTAAAGAGTACATCAATGAGCAAAGATTGCTGTAAAGATAAAAATTCCCTTAAAATGGGAAAAGAATCCTGCAAAGATAAAACTAACAAAATAAAAATCAACAATGATACAAAGACAGAATCAAACGAAATCAAAACTGAAATAAAATAACCGGTTTTGTATTCAATTAATAATAACCTGTCCTATAGATTATGGGACAGGTTTTTTTAATATTTTTTATTCTCAATAGCTTTCGACAATTATTCAGCAATTATGTAACATTAAATTCGTCAAAAGGATTGGTATTAAACAAAAGTAAAATTTTAAATATTTTCCATAAATATTAATTGAATTATCTGGAGATTTGATGAACGATAATAACGGACAACAAAATAAAAATGAAAAAAAGGATGATAAGAAACTGAATCCGTTTGGTGATTTTAATAAAGCCGGTGGAGGAAATAATGCACAAATTAAGATGCTGAGGAATGTATTTTTATGGCTAATTATCTTCGGAACAATTATTACAATTTATGTCTTTGTTCAAGGTAATAAGAAACCTGAATGGCCAATTTCATTTTCACAATACTCCACATTTTTAAATGAAAACCTGATTTATAAAGCCACTATAAAGAAATCTCAATTGAATGACTTCGAATTCCATGGTGTTCTGAAGAAAAAAGTTACTGTTAATGTTGACGGACAATACAGGGAAGTAAGACATTTTATGACCAAATTGGGAGTACTTGATTCTAAGACTGAAGAACTTTGGGCTTCTAAAGGAATAGAATGGACATATGAGGAAGGTGAAAGTCCTTTTTGGGGCTATTTGCTTTCAGTCCTTCCATGGATATTAATAATTGGTCTATATATTTTCTTTATGAGAAGAATGCAGGGGGGTGGTCCCAGAGGTATATTCAGTTTTGGCAAAGCCAGAGTTAAATTGCTGTCGGAGAACCAGTCTAAAGTAACTTTTAAGGATGTTGCCGGAGCAGATGAAGCAAAATATGAGCTTGTAGAAATTATTGAATTTTTAAAAGAACCAACAAAATTCCAAAGACTTGGAGGTAAAATTCCTAAGGGTGTGCTGCTTTTGGGACCTCCCGGAACCGGTAAAACTTTATTAGCAAGAGCTGTAGCTGGAGAAGCAGGTGTTCCATTCTTTTCCATATCTGGGGCTGATTTTGTTGAAATGTTTGTGGGGGTTGGTGCAAGCCGTGTCAGGGATTTATTTGAACAGGCAAAGAAAAGTTCTCCTTGTATTATTTTTATAGATGAAATAGATGCTGTCGGAAGACATAGGGGAGCCGGTCTTGGTGGAGGTCATGACGAAAGAGAGCAAACTTTGAATCAATTACTTGTTGAAATGGACGGCTTCGAACAAAACAGCGGTGTAATAATTATAGCAGCAACCAACAGGCCTGATGTCCTCGACCCAGCATTGCTGCGTCCGGGTAGATTCGACCGGCAGGTCGTTGTTGATATGCCTGATGTAAAAGGAAGGGAAGGGATTTTCAAAGTACACACGAAAAATATCCCTCTTGGCGATGATGTTAACCTTGAAGTTCTTGCACGGGGCACTCCCGGTTTCTCAGGTGCCGATATAGCAAACATAGTTAATGAAGCAGCATTATTC
>JACRLY010000014.1:0-3913 GCA_016219595.1 Ignavibacteriota bacterium
AGGAAATTGTTGACAATATGAATGTGGTTCTTAATGGTAATGAATCGGGTCTTGCAGGTTATTGGAAATTCCAGGAAGGTAACGGTTCAACTACTAAAGATGAAACTTCATACAAGAATGATGCTACAGTTTATTCAGATTGGAGACTTGGCTGGCACAGCAGTTTTATAAAGTCACAACCGCAAAGTCAAACTTTATGCGAAGGGCAGGATGCAGTGTTTTCAGTTAATGCCGTAGGAGGTAATAAAACATTAACTTATCAATGGTACAAAGACGAACAACCAATATCCGAAGACAATAGAATAATAGGGTCGGATTCGACTGTCCTGATTGTTAATAATATTATTAAAAGTGACGAAGGAAAATATTACGTAATTGTTACAGGCAATCCCGGGAACAGCAAGCAATCATCTGATACAATAGAATTGAAAGCAAAAAAGATTGTTACATTGCAGAGAGGAGAACCACTCCAGTTAATAAGAGTTGATGACGGAGGAGAAATGTCCCTAATTGTAAATGCAAGCGGCGAGAATCCAATTTCATACAGATGGTACAAAAACGGGCTTGAAATACCGGGAACAAATATTCCGAATTTGATTAAGGTTCCATTTACAAAACAGGATGAGGGCAGGTATTATTGTTATGTTTCAAACCAGTGTAATAATACTGTATCTGACACTTTTGAAGTTTTACTGAATACGACTTCAGTCGAAGATTATAATTCAGATAATCAAATATTTGTATTTCCTAATCCATTCAACGGATTTACAACAATATATTTAAACCTTGAGAAACCGCGATCAGTAAAGCTTTCTGTATTCGATGTACTTGGAAATGAAATCATTGTGATTACAAATCAGAAGTTAGAAATTGGTACTCACAGATTTATTTTTAATGCAGAAGGTTTATCGAGCGGAATATATTTTTATAACCTGGATATCGAAGGGAAAAAGCAGACAGGATTGTTAAATTATATAAAGTAGAAAAAGATATTACAAACCTGCGATGTAAGTCGCAGGTTTTTTTTATTGCTTAATCAATTCCCCGATACTTTTAGTTTTTCCGGTGTTGACTATCAATATTTTTGATGATTTTGGAATTGAGTCTTTCATTTGCAAAGTATTCCTCTTTCAATTCAATTATATATTTTTTAAATGAATCGAGAGAAGGCAGGAAACTGGAAAATAATTTATCGAGACGAGTATTTGGAAGATTTGTCGAAGCGCCGAGGAAACTGCATTTTTTCAAGGTATTGACATCGCTGAAAAACCGAGGGTCATGTTTTGAGACGAAAGAATTGAAGTATTCAATTTTTACTATGTTCAGGACATTTATGAATAAATCCCCGGTACCAAATGGGACGAAGCAGAATTCAGGTTTTTCACGAAGTATTTCGTAGCTCATCCAGTCATAATAATTGTCATGAGTCGGGTCGAGTACTTCGCGGTAAGTAATATCAATACCATTCTGATTTTCTGTCATTTCTTTGATGTCATCGGAAGTGAGAAGTCTTTCCGATAAATCAGCAATGTATAGTTCACATCCAATTTGCTTAATCGATTCTTTGATACCATTATTCAGATTTTTATCGACGAGTACTTTCAACCTGGTTGGAATTTTGAACAGACTGAACAAGTGCTGTATAGCAATAGCCGCACTTCCCGAGGATATGATTGACATTTGAGGAAGAGAATCCTGATTTTTATATTTCATACTTTCAATCAGGGATTTATACTTGATTACTACTTCCCAAGCCATCCTGTCTTTATGAGTTCCAGTTGGATTGGTACTTTCATCTTTTAGCCACACATTTGAGAATCCAGGTATATTTATTTTCCTGGTTTCGGATGCGGGAAACCTGGGCGTATAGAATGGTTCAGGCGGAAACTCAGGTTTTCCGGGATTATTCGTTGAAGGAATTTTGATTCTTTTATAAGTCAATTCAAGAGAACTGCTGATTATATGTAATTTAGTATGCTTAGGAAGAAGCGGGGTAAATTCATCATAATTGTTAATTTTATTCAGCAGTATTTCATAATATACCTTATGTTGATTTTCACGGATAAAATCCAAAAGGTCATGAAGCTCTTCGATGATTTTCTTAATTTCATCAAATTCGGTTCTTAACTTTTTATAAAACTCTTTCTCTTTTTTATCACTTATTAATAGTTTATGATTTTTTTCAAGTTTTTCGATTCTAAGTTTCCAATACTTCAGCAATTCAGACCTTCCCAAAGAATCGAAAATATTGAAATCACCTTCGTAAATATCTTTTAGAAGGATGTGGAAGGTATGACTTAGATACAAATCAGGGTGAGACTTCTTAAGGTCAATTAACTCTCTCAGACAATTTTCATTCTGAAGAAAATCCCTGCTGATTAATATAAATACAAGTTCGTTGGATTCCAGATTATTATAAAGTTCAAACAATGAGCCTTTACTGAATGTCTGTGAATTCCTGATTTCAGTTTCAACATTAATATTGAATTTATCCTTCAAACTCAGGCTCACTTTTTCTGCTTCACTCATGTTATTGAGGGTTGAAGAAATAATTACATTAAGATAATTTGTTTGAGGAGGCTTGTATACAGTAAAATCCTCCAACAGTTTTTTCTCGAATCTTTTTTGGTCAAATCTTTTTTTACTATGAGTAAACAGGTAGCAAATATCAATATTGTACTCCTGGAATTGCAGGCTTTTTGCTTCCTTGTTCGTATAGAGAAGATTCCTGAAAAAGGTATTACCGGGTACAATGTCATATTCAGGTAAATCCTGAATTTTAATATCAATGTTTTGTTCTTCCTCGAGTTCTTTAAGTTTATTGATGATTATTTCTCGTAGTTCTTCGTAATTGGGAAGGTGAGCATTGAATTTCTTATTACCACCTTCCGATTCATATTTCTCACGTATTTTTTGTCTCAGCTTGTCGAGTTCTTCTTTATCAACTTTAATCCAGCCGCTTTTTAAAATGATTTCCTGTTTCATTATAAAATAAAATCAATTAATGATGAGATAATATACGGATAAGAGAAAAATTTGTTTATTTATTAGCAGAAAATTTAAAAATTGATGAAATAAATAATTAAATTAATTCACAATTTCAATATAAAACTGAAGACAGATTTTGAAGCCAATTGCATAATATATTTAAATCTTCCTTTTTCCCTTTGAAGGCAACAGGGTGTTTTTTATTATTCAGTTTAATCTTTTTAATTAAATAATCCTTGAAGATTTCAGAGTTTAGGGAATCACCGACTGAAGATAAATCAGATGGTGATTTAAATAGAGTATCACTGCATTCGATAGACTGTGATTTTATAGAGTGGCATTTATTGCATTTGAATTCCAGGAATATTATGCTTCCGCTACGAACCGGATAATCCTGGCTATAAGAAAATGTAATAAATAAATAAAATATTACCGGTAAAACTATCAAGATTGAATTATATTTCCGCATTGAATTAGTGAAATTAATTATAAAACTTTCTCCCAAATCCCCATTAATTAGTGGGGATTTTGGGAGATTAATATTCTGTAATTAATTATCCGGGGCTCCTTTGTTAACCCAGGCTTTGATTTGACTTCTGTCGCAAGTATCCAATACACTTCCAAAATGCTGGTCAGGCTGAATGTATTTAAGTAAATTGCCATTATCAACAGATTTTTTCAAATTGTCATAAATTGCAAAATTCGGCGCTGATACGCCATGGCAATTACAATTAGATGACATAATTTCCTGAATTTTACCTGAAAATGTTATATTGTTTGTATCGCAACCACCCGGAGTCGGAGGAGGAACAAAAATTTCATCCTGGTCATCGCAAGAGATAATGAAAATGCTAAGCATTAATGATGTAACGACTAAAAAAAACGAGATTAAATTATTTTTTTTATTTTGAAATTTCATTTTATC
>JACRLY010000014.1:3927-25625 GCA_016219595.1 Ignavibacteriota bacterium
CTTTATAATTTTAACTTATTTTCAAATCAATAAAAAACATGTATCTGGAAGGTCCACTGACGTGCATAACCTTCGACCTGCTCACTGTTATAGATCCTGTATTCAGGTAATAAATCAATGTATGGCAGTAGATTCAGGTGAACTCCAAATACGAATTGATTTGTATGAAAAGGATGATTTTCAATCTTATATTTTGTTTGTCCTCTTTCCGCCCTGATAAAAGGAAGGAATGCGTCAGTTACAGCATAAGTAACTTCAACCATAACATTTTGTGTGAATCGACTATCTTTCTTTTCTGAACGCATATATTCAGTCATCAAAGATAATTTTTCTGTTAAACCGAGATTGAGAAAAGCGCTTGAAATATAATAATCATCATTAATAAAATAAGTGCCTCCCAGAAATGTAGTAATACCATCGATGAGAGTAGGCGGAGTGATAAATGCTCTGAACACAGCTGAATATGAACCGCTATCGACAACAGGTATAGGAGTGCCGGTTTTACTAACACTGGTAAGGGCCGCTAAATTGTCAGCCCGAAACATACCTGCTGACAATCCTAACCAATCGAGTGCTTCATAATCCAGTTGAGCTCCCCATTCGGCATAATCATCAGGAATCAAGGGTATTGTACCCGGTCTTTTATACTTGTTTACTGTATTAAATGTACTTGACCTTGCAAATCCTGTTACTTCACGGATTAACATAGTATGGTCATCGTATTTTGTGCCAAGAGTAGGCTGGAAATATCCAATGCGTAAAGAAGGCAATTTCTCAGAAGGCTTTATATACATGCTGAAAGCATAAGGATTTTGCCCGACAAATCTTTTATCGGATGCAATATCATAAGCCAAATTATAAAATCCTTCAAAACCAAGCCAATTAAAAGGCTGCAAAATCAAATATGGGGATAATTGCATTACCATTATATCCCTTCCTATTACGGGCCAGCGAGCATCCTGCCACCGGAAATCTGTGCCGAAAGTAATACTTTCATTATACAAAGTATTCGTTGATAAAGCATCATAAAATCCCTGTAATCCTATTGTTCCAGGATTAATGAGGCTAATATCTTTTCTGGACATCCAACCCGGTTGATTACGAACCCCTCCACCCTGAGTGTTATAATGGCATCCAATACATTTAGTCCCAAAGTTTTGAAGAATAGAGTATTGGGGTCTGGCACCGGCTATGGAAATTGAAATAAATAATATAAATGTTATAATTAAGATGTTTTTCATAAAAATCCCTTTAAGATTTCTTATTTAATAATTTTTTAAAAATAATAAATTATTATACAGAAAAAAAGCTTCAGCATAATAATGATGAAGCTTTTTTTTAAATAAAAAGTGCCGGGACTGAGTCCTGACACTTAATAATGAAATTATTTGCCTAAATATTTCAAACCGTTATTAACCAAAGCCTTTATATATGCAGGATTATGCACACCCAAGCTGCGGTCTTTTGCTAAATATAAATAATTTAAAACAACCTCAACTTCAGTTGGATTTGACCATTCTTTCTTTGCCTGGTCTGCTCTGAAATATTCACCTAATATTTGGTATCCTCCATCGGGTAAAACAGCCTGTGATGTATCTAACCAACCTCTGTCAATCAATTCACGTCTGTAGATTACGAGTTTATCGCCAATTTCTTTTTGTAAAGCTTTTGGAGAATTAGCAATCTTATTTGCATCATGACATGCACCTACACAAGAAGCAATCTTTGATAAATTGGCTGGTAACATTTTGAATGTATGTCCTCCCTGTGCCGGATTTGCAGGATCAGAACCCATATGGCATGAAACGCATCCACCCGGTAAAGTTGCATGTGGATTTGATGTTGGATAAGCATCTCCACCTGTAACATTAATTTGATAAGGACCATTCATTGTTACAACATTTGCAACAACTCCATAATGCGGACCGAATCTTGAATATGTTCCTGTACCAGATCTGGTTATTGTGTCAGGAACTGTACGTGTGAAAGTACGTGCCTGATGGCATTTCGAACAGGTGTTACCTTTACCCTGGTCTATGTTAGCACCTGTATGTCTCAAAGCAAAACCTGAAGAGATTCTCAAAGCAAAATCTGTAGAATCGAAATTCTTATGGATTGAATGACATGCTTTGCAATTAATTTTTGATGATGCTTTTGATACCGGATCATCCTTTCCAATTGTTGCAGCTTCAGCAAAACCATCACCTGTGTGGCAACCACCACACTGAAGTCTTCCTGCTTCTTCTTCATAAATAACTCCGAGGTTGTGTTTAGATAAATCATACTGATTGAATTTTAAATTAACATCATCAGCATCAGCACCATGACACACAGCACAAACTGTTTTTACATCCTTTCCATCATTTCCTGCAGGACCTGAAGGACCTTCCGGACCGGTACACGAATAAATTAAACTTGTTATTCCAAGGATTGCAATCAATCCGAATAACTTCCAAATAAACGTTTCAAACTTTTTCAATACAATTCTCCTAAAAAAATTACACATGACAAAAAAATTTATATAGGCAATAATTGCTATCTTTGAAATACATTAAAAGAACTTTTTATCTTCATTAATACAATTTAATTCAAAAATAAATTATTAACAAATATTATTTTAATTATTTTTCCACGAAAAGCAAGTGCAGGACTGGGTTATTAGGCATAGCTAATAAATAGATTTACATCAAAAAATGTTTATTTTTTTATATTAAAAATTACTATTTATCATCAATTAAAATACTGAAATTACATGTTGAAAAGTCAAAATGGACAAGTCAATAAATTAACAATTACTATTTATTTAATGAATCAGAAGCCGAGTTCGGTAAGATATCTGAGTATATCATCCCTGTAAATATTAGTCATTTCGCCATACCACAAATCCTGTGGTATTAAAATTAGTGAACCGTAAGTAGTTGATTCATTAGAATTAAACTTAGATGTTGCTATTTGTGTTTCTTCTTCAGGTCTGTACGTGTTGTCAATGTCATGTATGATGACAGTGCATCCGAATTTGGTTAGTTTTTTTTCTTCGACAGGAGGTCCATCAAATCCAAATAATAGTAATGGAATTCTGAATTTGATTATATATCCGTCATTATTAAGGGATGATGAGGCTTTAATCCATGCCGAAGCTTCCTTCTGGAACTTATACAATTTATCGGAACTACTGACTTCACGGATAAAAGCTTTCTTTTCATGGAAATCACCGAGTGATATTTTGAAATTGAAAATTCCTTTTTCTTCTTCATTTTTTACATCATTTTTGCTTTGTAAAGATTCAACGATGTCTTTTTCATCATCTTCAGAAGGTTTTATATCAAGCCATATTTCAACATTATCTGCGGGAACAAAATCATAATAATCATAAATAACTTTATCATCTTTGACTTTGATTGTCATATAAATATATTCTTTATCATAAGCTGAACTAACCCAAAATGAACAATCATCATCCCCATTCCAGTAATAAGCTCCTTTAATGACATACGAGGTATAATTATCATACACCTGGGATGCATAACCTTCATATATATTTCTACCTCTCTGGTAACAGGGTATGGATAAATAATCTGTTGCAAATCTATTCTCATTTTTAATTGTCTTAATATATTTTTCAGAATTTTTCAGAGAAGAAAAATTTTCATAGGTTTCATGAGTGTAATCCTTAATTCTTTTGGTAATAAACTCATCCTGCAATATAAGGGTACCATTCCTAAAGGTATAACCTTTAATAAGCCAGTTATATTGCTGAATTTTTGATGTTACAAAACAAGTATTATTCCTTATGCTGACTCCGATTTCGAGGGGTAATTCTACATAATCATTAAGAATCTCATTTATTTTAGTAAGGTAGCCATCAATATCGACAAAGAAATAAACATGGGAGGTTCTTTTCTTTTCAGCACTGATTTTAATTGACAAAGCCAGGTCCGTGAATCCGTCACCGGAGAAATCACCTACATCCCAACCCCAAATCGAATAATCACTTCCTTGAGGTAATTGCTTTTTTATATCTTCAATTAGGTCTTCTACGAAGTATGGTTCAAGTTTTTTTTCGAGTTCGGGGAATCGCATTCCACCCTGTGAATAAGATACAAAGGCAGATAATAGAGTAATAAATATATATAAAACTATTTTTTTCATAATTAAAAAACTGATTAAATAAATTAATCTTACAATATATTAATGTAAGTAATGATTTCCAAATTACAATTGTAATGAGTAATTAATTATTAACTGATAAAAAAGTCAATTATTTTTGAATGTTTTTCTTTTAATCGTGGTCCGATCTGGGAAACTATTTTAGAACCGGATAAAGAACCGAATTTACCAGCCAGTACAGGGTCATTATATTTTATTATACCATAGAAAAAACCTGCAGCAAAAATATCGCCTGCACCTGTGCTGTCCACAGGTGTAGCCGGGTATGGAGGTATTGAAATTAATTCATCTTTCCATTTGACAACTGCACCTTTATTACCAAGAGTTATTGCAAAATATTCAACTAATGGTTTTAATTTATCAATCGATTCATTAATATTTTCGGATTGTGTAAAGTTAATTGCTTCAGCCTCATTGCAAAAAATCAAATCGGAATCTGAGACACAATGATTGACTGAATCCCTGAAATTATCGGTTATGAAAACATCTGAAAAAGTAAGTGATACTTTCGTATCATATTTTTTTGTTTTTTTTATTGCTTTGAAAACAGCATCTGTGCTTGACTGTTGTGAAAATTTGTATCCTTCGATATAAATCCATTTTGCTCTTTTAATTAATTCCTCAGATAAATCATCAATGCCGAAAAATGCAGAGGCTCCCAATGATGTAAACATAGTTCTTTCAGAATCGGGAGTAATTAATATCAGGCAAGTTCCTGTAGGTTCAGTTTTACTATTTGAATAATCGAGGATAATACCCAATTCCCGGAATTCCTTAGCATAAAATTTACCAAAATCATCATCCCCTAATTTTGAATTGTAAGCGGCAGTTCCACCAAATTGAGAATAAGCGATAATAGTGTTGGCAGCAGAACCTCCGCTCGCCCTGTGCTCTTCATTAATTCCTAATTTATTTATTATTTCATTTTGCTGGGATGAATCCACAAGCCGCATTTCACCTTTTTTAATATTCAGCCGTGAAATGGTTTCATCGGGTATAATATATTGTATATCGAGTAAGCTATTACCAATACCACAAAGTTCAATGTCTTTTTTTATACTCATTCTTCCGTTTCTACATCATGATTATTTTTATTAAAGACCTGTTGTATGATTCTGTCACATAATTCAGGAAATTCTATACCTATTTCCCTTGCAGCCATAGGTACAAGACTTGTTTCCGTGAAACCCGGAATTGTATTAATTTCGAGCAGGAAGGGTAATCCTTCATCATTGAGACGGAAGTCGGCACGGGCAAATCCGGAACATCCGACTATATTATAAGCCGTTAATGCCTGGTTCTGAATGAATTCTGCAATATCATCAGTTACTTCAGCAGGACAAATATATTCGGTTTTTCCCTTTGTATATTTATGTTCATAATCATAGAATCCCTCTTCAGGGATAATCTCTATTAGTGGTAATGCTTCACCACCGACTATCCCAACATGGATTTCTCTTCCTTCTATATATTGTTCAACAATGACAATTTCAGAATATTTTGAAGCTAAATCTACGCCATGATTAATTTCATCGAGATTTCCATCTTCTACAATAGTGATTCCAATTGTAGAACCCTGGTCATTTGGCTTTATGACAAGGTTGCCTCCCAATTCACTCCTGATATCTTCAAAATAATCATAATTGTTAAAATCCTTTTGCCTGACTGTCATCCATTGAGGAGTTGAAATTCCTGCAGCAAGGAACATCATTTTAGAAGCAAGTTTATCGATACCTACTGCGCTTGCTTTAATATTACTTCCTGTATAAGGTATACCGCGTAATTCAAGCAAAGCCTGAATCTTTCCATCTTCGCCATATTGACCATGAAGGACTATGAATGCAATATCTATATCATCGAATAATTCAGAATTTATACAATCGATTATATTTTTTGGGTTATATTTTGTGAGTTCTTCGAGTGAAATGCTGTTAGCTGGAGATATAATTTCTTCTACCGATAGTTTTCCGTTTACTCCGAAAGCAGGGTCAATAGGAATAACTTCATGGCCTATTTCCTGCAATGCTTTTATTACAGCCAAACCCCCTTTTATCGAAACATTTCTTTCCGGAGAAATACCTCCAAATAATACTGCAACCTTCATTATTTTTCCTTTTCATTACATAATTAATTTAAAATCTATTTTTTTTCAAATTTATATTTTCAGCTTGCTGTTTAAATATTCATCATATAATTTTCTAAGCAGCCGAACATCATCCCAGACCATTTTTTTCCATCCCGGGTTTCTAAGTAAAGCCGCAGGATGATAAGTAACAACCATTTTAATACCATGATAATTTTGAATTGTACCCCTGATTTCACCCATTTTATTTTTCTTTTTTAATAAGGTGTCTATTGCGGTCAAGCCAAGAGCGAGAATAAACTTTGGCTGAATAAGCTCTATTTGTTTTATCAGGTATGGTTCACATTCATCTATTTCTGAAGGGAAAGGCGCCCTGTTTTCAGGTGGACGGCATTTTATAATATTACATATGAATACATCTTCCCTGGATAATGCGATTGACTCAATAATTTTTGTAAGCAATTGACCGGCTCTTCCAACAAATGGTTTTCCTTGTTCATCTTCATCGGCTCCAGGGGCTTCACCAATCAGCATTATGTCAGCCCGGGGATTTCCGGTACCAAAAACAAAATTCTTTCTTGTTGTTCCAAGAGGGCATTTCATACATGTATGAATTTTTTCATATAGAGAATCAAGATTTTTTGTTTTTTTCCAATCAGGTTCTTCAGTAAATAAATCTGTAGGCACATCGGTAATCACTATTTTCTTAATTTCTTTATCCCTTTCAGTATTAAACTCATCTATCAATAATTTTTTTATAGTATTTTTTGTTTGGTTTGTCTTTTCAGTATATAAAATATTTCCGTATACCTCCTTTGCTTGAGTGAAGTATTGAGAAATAATTTCATTTAATGTATTATCCTTCATCTATGCTTAATAAAAATTCAATTTATATTAAAGTCAGATTTATTTTATCCAACAAATTTCAATATATATTAATTGACAATCAAACGCGCTTGATTGACAAATTTTAATTGTATTCTCTAATCGGCAATTCACCCATTAAAGCATAAAAAGTTCCCTCGGCAAGAGCCTTCATTTCATCTTCACCGGGATAAACTTTAATCGGAGCGAGAAATTTCACACGCTCGGAAATCAAATTAATAATTAAATTCGAAAAAGCAAGACCACCGGTAATAAGAATACAATCAATTTTTCCTGATAAAACTGTCGAGCAAGCTCCTATTTCTTTAGCAACCTGGTAAGCCATTGCTTCCAATATTAATTTCGCTTTAGCTTCTCCTTCGATGCTTCTTTTTTCGATTTCGGCTGCATCATTTGTCCCGAGATAAGCAACCATCCCTCCTTTGCCGGTTATCATTTTCCTGATTTCATGATATTGGTATTTATCCGAGAAACATAATTTTGACAATGCACCTGCCGGAAGAGTTCCTGCCCTTTCCGGTGAAAAAGGACCCTCGCCGTCCAATCCATTATTCACATCTATAACTCTTCCTTGTTTATGTACACCGACTGTGATTCCACCACCTAAATGAACAACTATTAAATTTAAGTCTTCATATTTTTGATTATTCTCTCTTGCAAAACGGCGGGCAACTGCTTTCTGATTTAAAGCATGAAATATGCTTATCCTCGGAAGTATTGGATTACCTGAAATTCTTGCGATGTCATCGAGTTCATCTACAACGACAGGGTCGACAATGAAAGCTTCTATTTTCTTTGAGTTTTCATTCGCAATTTCCCTGGCAAGAATTCCCCCGATGTTTGAAGCATGTTCACCAAGCAGTTCTTTTCTCAAATCAGAAATCAATGTTTCATTTACACGGTAGACTCCTCCCGGAATAGGCTTAAGCAAACCTCCACGTCCTACTACTGCATCGAGTGAATGAATATCGATGTTTGCATCAGATAAAGCCTCAATTATAATTTTTTTCCTGAAATAATATTGGTCAATTATTCTGGGATATTGAGATAATTCTTCAGAACTGTGCCTTAATACTTTTGTAAAAACTTCACTTAAATCGTCAAATACAGAAATTTTGGTTGATGTTGAACCCGGATTAATAACTAAAATTCTCATTTTCTAAAATAAATACTAAAATTATAATAACTAATAATCATCACTTTTCACAATTGTCAATATGATGCGGCAAGTGCAATTGACATCAGCTTGCTTCTCATGCTATCGGACCTCGATGTGAGAACAATTGGCACCGATGCACCTAATATGATGGCCGCTACAGTAGCATCTGCGAAATACGTCAGACTTTTATACAATATGTTTCCGGATTCAATATCCGGAGTCAGTATCAAATCGATATCTCCGCAAACTTCACTTCTAATGCCTTTATGTTCAGCCGACTCTTTTGAGATTGCATTATCGAGAGCCAGTGGACCATCAATGATACAACCTTTGATTTGATTTCTCTTGTTCATCATTGCTAAAATTGCAGCATGAATTGTTGCCTCCATTTTCGGATTAACTGTTTCAACAGCCGCAATAGCAGCAACTTTAGGCTTTGCAATACCGATTTTATGAAAACAATCAACAGCATTATTCAATATGCTGATTTTTTCTTCAAGAGTAGGTGCGATATTCTGAGCTACATCGGTAACCGCAAGTAATTTATGATAATTTTTCAATTCAAAGAAACCGATGTGACTGAGAAGTCTGCCTGTTCTTAATCCAACTTCTTTGTCGAGTATAGCCTTCAGGTAATCAGATGTACTTACCAAGCCTTTCATTAATATCTGGGCTTTATTCTCCCTTATTAAACCGACACATATTTTACATGCCTGGGATGGATTTGTTTCATTAATGAAATCAATTCCATTCAGGTCAAAATTAATTGCGGAGGCAATTGCTTCGGTTTTTTTTCTGTCACCAACAAGAATCGGTTCGATGATATTCTCTTTTCTGGCAGCAGAAATTGCTTCGAGTACAGGTTTGTCTTCAGCAGCAGCTACTGCAATTTTCTTTTTTGGTTTGCCGGAAGCAATTTCCACAAATGTATTTAAAGTTTTTAGTATCATTAATCAAATCGATATATAATCAAATAATATAAATGAAACCCTGCAATAAGCAGGGTAGTGATTACATTTTTAATTATTCCAGGCTTCCTATATTCTTTTCAACTGTCTCAAGGATTTCACATGATTTGACAAGCTCTTTCATTTTGTTATGGTCGCTATACAAAGGCCTGTCAATATCTAGGAAATCGACATATTTTCTAATAACATCTTTTGCTGTTTTAACACCTAAGCCGGTTTTAAATTCACGGAAATCGAGAGCCTGGGCAGCAGCCATAAATTCAATTCCAAGAATACCGTAAGCATTATCGAGTATTTGGGAATTTTTCAATGCAGTGTTCATACCCATTGAAACAAAATCCTCCTGGTCGGCAGCAGCCGGAATTGACTGAACAGATGCAGGATTAGACAAAATCCTTTGCTCAACGATAAGTGTATCCGCAGTGTATTGACTTAACATCAATCCGGAAAACATACCTGCTCCTTTTGTTAAAAAATCCGGTAAACCGGCACTTAGTGCCTTATTAAGTAACCTGTTCAATCTGCGTTCAGAGAGAACACAAATCATAGTTATTGATGCACCTGCAAAATCCATAGGTAATGACACAGGTGTTCCTTGGATATTAGCACCGGTAAGTGTCAGATTATCTTCGGGAATAAAAATTGGATTATCACCCACACCATTCAATTCAATTTCAACCTGAGTCTTTGCGTATGCAACAGCATCATGTGCAGCACCAATTACCTGGGGTGTTGAACGCATTGAATAAGCATCCTGTACTTTCGTTTTCATTTTTCCGGATAATAGGTCACTGCCTTCTATACATTTCTTTATTGATTTGGCACTTCTTTGAGCGCCGGTAAATCCCCTGATTTTATGTAACCTGATATCATAAGGTTTCATATTGGCAAGAAGTGCTTCCAGGGTCATTGCAGCAGCAATTTCCGCCTGTTTCAAAAAGCGGTTGAAGTCGTAAATATGCAAAGCACTGATAGCCGTTAACAAATTAGAACCGTTGATAACAGCAAGCCCGTCACGTGCCTGCAAACCGGGAATTTTTATACCTGCTTTTTCGAAAGCGATATTTCCGGGTAATCTTTCACCATTATAAAATGCCTCTCCTTCACCCATCATCAGGAGAGCAATCTGAGACATAGGAGCTAAATCACCGCAAGCCCCTACTGAACCTTTCTCACATACAACCGGGGTAACCCCTTTGTTGAGCATTTCAATAAGAGTTTTAGTTATTTCCAGTCTGCAACCTGAATTACCATGGGCATGAACGTTTATCCTGCCTGCAATTGCAGCTCTTACACTTTCAATAGGAACAGGGTTCCCTATGCCAGCGGAATGATTATAAATAAGATATTTCTGAAATTCTTTGATTTGCTCATCAGTTAGAATTATTTCTGAAAATTCGCCAATCCCGGTGTTGACACCGTACATAATTTCATGAGATTCAATCTTTTTCTCGAGCATAGCACGGCATGTATTAATTCTTGCTTCAGAAGATTTGTCGAGTTCTACTTTCTCGTGATTGCGTGCAATACTTACTAATTTTTCAATGGTCAGTCCCTGACCATTTAATGTAACAGCCATAAAATCCTATTCAATTAAATTTAATTACTAAACAATTCTAAAAATACAATTTCAATTTCAAAGGAAACCATGGGTATAATTTAAGCTCTTACGTCATTGAGAACAAATCTATTCTAAATTTGTTAATACTTCCTGTTTCCTGCTAATAATATTAAATAACAATTAAAAAAATAATTGTCAATATAAAATTTTATTTAAGCCATCAAACTGCAAATAGATGCTACATTTATTATATCATCTGTACTGCATCCGCGGGATAAATCACAATATGGTTTCTTCAATCCCTGGACAATAGGTCCGACTGCTTCTGCTCCGGCAAGACGTTCTGTCAGCTTATATCCTATATTACCTGCATCCAGGTCAGGAAAAATAAGAACATTAGCTTTTCCTGCAACAGGAGAATCCTTGCATTTTCTTTCCCCAACAGAAGCAATTAGTGCAGCATCTGCCTGCATCTCGCCATCAACCAATAATCCGGATGCTTTTTCTTTTATAATTTTGGTTGCATTTATAACTTTATCTACGTGTGGATGTGTCGCACTTCCTTTAGTTGAAAATGACAACATTGCAACACGAGGCTCTTCACCTGTAACAGCCTGAAAATTCTTTGCAGAAGTAATTGCTATATCAGCGAGCTGTTGTTCATTCGGGTCAGGATTGACCGCACAATCCGCATAGCAAAGCAATTTATCAGGGAATACCATAATAAAATAACTACTGACTATTGAAATTCCTTCTGCAACACTTACTGTATGTATAGCTGAACGAATAACATCTCCGGTCGAAGACACATTACCGCCAACCACCACTTTGACTTTTGATGTTTCCAATAATAAACCTGCAAAGTAAAGAGGTGTTTCAACCAGCTTTTTAGCTTCTTCAATTGACATTCCTTTTGACTTTCTTTTTTCAAAAAGTAATTCTGAAAATTCAATTTTCAAATCAGAATTAACAGGATTGATTATGTTAATATCATCAATATTAACATTATTCTCTTTTGCAATTTTTTTAATATTTTCCTCATTACCAATCAAAACAGGCTGAACTATTTTTTCATCACTAAGAAATCTTGCAGCCTTCAAAACTCTTAGGTCTTCTGCATCGGGAAAAGCAGCTTTTAAATTCAGTGCTTTTGCCTTAGCCCTGATACCATCTGTAAATTTCATCTTAACTCATTCAAATAATTTTTTAATAAAATATAACCACCATGTAAATTTCTAATTTTGTCATTTTTACCAGATTCTTGGTACATTCAGTACCACTCTTAAAGTATCCCTTGCCAATATTAATTCCTCATTGGTAGGAATAACATATATTTCGACTTTGCTTTTGTCTGAACTAATTTTCATTTCCTTTCCTCCGTAAGCTTTTTCATTCAAACTGTCATCGATTTCGATACCCAGCCAATCGAGTCCTGAAATTATTTTTTTTCTAATATCAATTGAATTTTCACCGATACCGCCTGCAAAACATATAGCATTTACTCCGTTCATTTCAGCAATATATGCGCCTATATACTTTCTGACTTTTCCGCAAAACATATCAACCGCAAGAATTGCCCTTCTGTCCTGGTGTTCTTTGATTTCATCGAGTAAATCACGCATATCATTAGTCAAGCCTGAAATACCAAGTACTCCGGAACGTTTGTTCAAAACGGAAAAAACTTCATCTATGCTTGTACCTTCTTTATGCATGAGGTATTCAATTACTGTAGGGTCAATGTCGCCGCAACGTGTACCCATCATTAAGCCGTCGAGCGGTGTCATACCCATTGATGTGTCCAAAGACACACCATTTTTAATTGCACATGCTGAAGAGCCATTTCCGAGATGAAGTGTAATAATATCGGTATTTTCTCTTTCTGTACCGGTCAATTTCCTGAACCTATATGATATATACCTGTGGGAAGTACCATGGAAACCGTATTTTCTTACTTTAAACCTTCGATAGGTTTGATATGGAATTGCATATAAATAAGAAGTTTCGGGCATTGTCGAATGGAATGAAGTGTCAAAAACAGCTACCTGGGGTGTTATTGTACCGAATTGCTCACGGGATGCATAAATACCCTTTAGATTAGCAGGATTATGTAAAGGTGCAAGGTCTATGCAATCCTCTATTCCTTCAATAACCTCTTTATCAATTTTTACAGATTTTTTAAACCTTTCGGCACCATGGACAACTCTATGACCTATAGCATGTATGTCTTCAAGAGTCCTAATACCGGGTATATCTGTTTCCGGGTCGGTAATCCACTTAATGACATAATTCAAAGCTGCTTTATGGTCGCGCAGAGGTGAAGCCTGCTTTAAGGGTGGCTGACCTTCTACCTGGAATGTAATTATTGCCTGGCTGCCGACTCTTTCGATTAATCCTTTTGCTAATGTCCTGTCTTTGTCATCCTTAATTAAATCAAGATCAGTTTCAATAATTTGGAATTTTAATGACGAGCTACCACAATTTAAAACAAAAATATTCATAATTTAAACCTGAATTTATAAACAAGAAAATATATAATATATAATAATTTTCATTGAAAACATTCGGATTACAAATTTAGCTAAAAAAAGGAATTATTTGAAATTTCAACAATTCAAAAAACAGTATATTTTAATGAAAATAAATTTATAACAATAAAAAAAAGTTACGTTTTAATAATATTATTTCTTATATTTGATGTACTTAGCTCGAATTGAATTAAATTTTCAACAATTCAATAAATTTTTGGAGGATTTATGAAAAACCAATTACAAAATTTATGGAAAATTCAATTATGTGTTGTTATTCTGTCCTTTTTTTTCACAACCCGATTTTTGTTAAGTTCAAACATTTCAGAAGTTAAAACCTATGGTAACTTTGAAACTGCCGGCATAATCATAAAAGTAGATGATATGAATTTCAATGAAATTGCTACAATTGAATACAAAAAAACCGGTTCTTTTGATTATAAATTCGGACATGATTTCACAAGATATGATGGTAATCACTTGGCAACAAGCTTATTCAAACTTGATTTTAATACGGTTTACGATTTGAGGATTACTTTAATTGACCCTGACGGAGTAACTGGAACTAATCCGTATTTAACCTCCGTATCAACTAAAGCTGAATTTTCAATTCCAACAGCTTTAAGGATTGTGAATGTAAAAGACCAAAACGAATTAGATGCAGCAATTTCAGATTTAAAACCGGGTGATGAAGTGAGATTATCCGGAGGGATTTATGCATCCGGGATACATGTTTTCAATATATCGGGGACGAAGGAAAATCCAATTGTTTTTACTTCGCATGGGAGTACAAATACTACTATTATGGGAAATTCTGATAATGCTATAGGAATAGAAAGAGGTTCAAATTATATCTTTAATAATCTTGAAGTTCACAATGAACAAGGTACAGGAGTATTTTTTAGGGCTTGTCATAATATGACAATAACAAATTGTTATATTCATGATAGTCGAGATGGAGATTATACTGCAAATATTGAAATTCAGCATGGAGAAGAAGCAAATCCTCCGTTAACAGGAAATTTTCTGATAATGAATAATGTAATATCGGATGAACTTCATGATACAGTTGATGAAAACCAAGGACCTTTAGCTACTAATATTAATGAACCCGGGCAATCATATTTTGGAATTGATTGCAGGTATAATCCGGGACCAAATATTACAATCAGGAATAATTTAATTTATGGTGTTGTGGATGGTATCCATCCATGTGCGGATGAAGGAGACCCACCGGTATTGGGTCCTGATGATTTGGATGTGTTGAATTCATGGGTCGACAGAGAACTCGATATTTATGATAATGTGATTTATGATTGCAAAGATGATGATATCGAATTGGATGGACACATGGTAAACGGAAGAGTATTCAGGAACAGGCTTGGTAAATGTGAAAATACAATAAGTGTTGCGCCTGTTTATCCCGGACCAATATTTATTTTAAGAAATTACCTCAGTGGTTTTCACCAGGGATGTTTGAAGCAAAACACCGGGGTTCCGGGTATAACAAGAGGTGTCTTATTTTATCATAATACGATTTGGGAAAAACCCCGCGCGAAACCTCCTCACTGTGAAAGTGAAAATTGTTTATATAGGGGTGAAGAAGCACTCCAGCAGAGTTTTGTTTATAAAAATAATATCTTTTATGCAAGGGGACGAGTATACAATGGTGATATGTATACAGGCGGTTATCACAAGGATGACATTTTCGATTACAATTTGAATTACTCTACAAAAGAATCGGAGAGTGCAAATCCTTATATATACAAATGGGTGACCTATGAACCGGATACTCTTAATAATTCAAGATACGAAACTATGGATGCCTTTAGAGCAGCTACAGGACAGGAGCTACATGGAACCTGGGGGGAACCGTTACTGAATACAACATTATATGCAAATTATCCCCAAAGTGCATATTTATTTAAATTTACAACAGGGGAAGGTTCAGTAGGAATTGATAAGGGAGTATATATCAGGGGTATCAATGATGATTTCTTAGGAAATGCACCTGACATCGGGGCATTTGAATCTGAAATAACGGGAGTTGATGAAGAAGTTAAGTCGCAAGATTCTCCAATAAAAGCAGTTCAATTGTGTCCAAATCCATTTAGTGATGCAGTTTTGATAAATGTTCTTTTTAATACAAAAACCGAATCTAAAATTGAAATTGTTGATGTATTGGGGTATAAGATAAAAACCTTATTTGAAGGGATTCCCACTGCAGATTATTTGAAATTAATATGGGTAATTGAAACTGAAAGAATATCCTCAGGCATATATTTATTGAGGATTGTGTCAGGTGATGAGGTTAAAACTGAAAAGCTGGTGTTATCTAGGTGAGATTACAAATGAGGTAATAAGGTTGATAGGATGCGATTGTGTTTTGTTAATAAGTTTTAGATGATTTTATAAGATTTAATTAATTTAAAATTTATAATTTATTGAAGATGGCAAAAACGAATTTTTTAAATAGGTTGAAAGAAGGAGTTGTACTCTTCGACGGAGGTATGGGGACAGAACTGTACAATCGGGGAGTGTTTATTAATAAATGTTTTGAAGAGTTAAATCTGACCAATCCTTCGTTAGTAAGACAAGTGCATGAAGACTACCGCAAAGCAGGTGCTGAAGTACTTGAAACGAATACTTATGGTGCAAATAGTTTCAAGTTGAAACCCTTTCATTTGGCTGATAAATTATACGACCTGAATTACCAGGGTGCTTTGATTGCACGCGAGGCAGCCGGGAATGATTTATATGTTGCCGGAGCAGTAGGACCTTTGAATGTAAGAATAGAGCCGTTGGGACCTATTTCACGGGAAGAAGCACGTGAATTTTTTCAAGAACAAATCAAGCCTTTATTAGATGGAGGAGTCGATTTACTCATTTTCGAAACATTTGTTTATCCAGAAGAATTGAAACAGGCGGTTATTGCAGCAAGGGAAATATGTAAATTACCAATCATTGCACAGATGACAATTGATGAAGATGGATGCTCTCTGACAGGTGCTGAGCCGGAAGTTACAATCAAAGAATTGGAAAATCTCGGAGCGGATGTTATTGGTGTGAATTGTACCGTCGGACCCCAGGTAATGCTGAACTGGTTAGAACGTACCCGAAAGCATACATCATTACCCATATCAGTGATGCCGAATGCGGGTAAACCAAAAAATATTGATGGAAGAAATATATATTTAACTTCACCTGAATATCTCGGTGAATATGCAAAGCATTATATTCAAACCGGGGCGAATATAATTGGCGGATGCTGTGGCACCAGCCCTGAGCATATAAAGAGAATGAGGGCTACACTTAATTCGCTAAAGCCGCAGATTGCAGCACCAAAAATTGAAATATCAAAAGTCGAGGAATTTCCTGACGTTGAAATTATTTCACGCAAAAGGAAATCGAAAAAGCAAGAGAGATGAATTATATTGGGATTGATGTAATCAATATACCAGACGGACCTAGAGCTAGTGCAAGGATGTCTGCTCTCTCTCTTGCTGTACAATTCCAGCGCGAAGTAGGAATTGAAACAGTCTTGCATTATGTATGCAGAGACAGAAACGTGATTGGTATGCAATCGGATTTACTTGGTGCCTATGCACTTGGTATTAAAAATATTTTAGCAATAACTGGAGACCCTCCTAAGCTCGGCAACTATCCTGATGCAACTGGTGTATTTGATGTTGATGCAATTGGCTTGGTGAATATTTTGAACAGGTTGAATCACGGTTTGGATATTGCAGGAAATCCAATCGGTAAACCAACTGGATTTTATATCGGTGTTGGTGCCAATCCCGGGGCAATCAATCTCGATGAGGAAATAAGGCGTCTTGACTGGAAAGTTGAAGCAGGTGCAGAATACATAGTAACACAGCCGGTATTCGATTTGAAAGTATTTGAAACTTTTATAAAAAGAATCGAGCATATTAAATTGCCTCTCATAGCAGGTATCTGGCCCCTGACTTCATTAAGGAATGCTGAGTTTATGAATAATGAAATTCCGGGATGTTCTGTACCTGATAGTATAATGAAAAGATTGGAAAAAGTTCAGGATAATAAGGAAGAGAGTTTAGCTGAAGGTGTTATAATTGCGAGAGAGATATTGCAGAGCATTTTACCATTTATAAAGGGAGTGCAGATTTCTACACCATTTGGAAAAGTGCAGGGTGTGATTGATGTATTAGAGGATATAAAAGAATCATAAAGAGTGAATAATTTCAAAATTCACCTAAACCATCTTGTCTAGTTAATTGTCTTTCAGATTATGAATTGATAATTATTTATTAATTTTAATTAAAATAATTTAAAATGCAATAAAAATTATGATAAAAATATTTAAACCAAAATGCTATATAAAAATACTATTTGAAGTAATTGATTATCTTAAACAACCGAATTATGAACCGCCATTAAATCTATCTATTTCAAATAAAATACAGGATACGATAATATTATTCATTATAAGTTTAATTATAACATTATTTTTTACTTTATTAATTGTAATTATTTTTAATCCCACAAAAAGTTTTAATAAAGAATTTGAAATATTATATTCACCCTTATTACAATTAATTATTGGGAGTGTAATACTTCCAATTCTTGAAGAAACAACATTTCGCTTATCGTTAATATTTAAACCAATATTTTTGGAATATCTAATAAGTATAGTGAAATTTTTAAAAATCTATGGAAAAATAATTTTAGATTTATTTTTTATATTAGTATTTTAACATTTGCTTGGATTCATATTTTTAATTATAAAAATTCTTTATTTACTTTTATTTTATTGCCTATACTAACATTCCCTCAATTAATCGGTAGTATACGAGCTGGTTTCTTAAGAATGAATTATGGTTTTTTATACTGTTTATCAACTCATATTATTTTAAATTTCTTCATTCTTTTAGTTCAATTATTTATAAGTAAAAAATTATAATAAAACCTCAATAGTTAATTTTTTATACAAATTAATATATAATTCTTCTTAAATTTTAATATTTTTCATATTTGTAAATTATTAAAAAACATCTATACTTGAAATTTTTATTATAATAATTTAGAAAGCTCATAAAAAAAATAATATTAAAAAAAATTATTAATTTTATCTGAACATTTCTTTAAACATCCACCATATCCTCTCAAAATAACCTGAATCCGTAACTTCAAGCGATATTCTTCCACCCACTGATCCTGCTGCTCCATGAACAGCAGCTTTTATTGATTTTTGTATAGTATCCTTTGATTTTTTATCTAAATTAAAATTTTCATTATTAAATTGAGTCAAATAGTCAATATCAGTAAATAATTTACTTGAATCTGAAGGTAAAATGAATGTTCTCAAATTATAAATCGAAGTATTATTCGATGTATCATTGATTCTTATTCCTATTAAATATTCGCCAATAATACCATTGAATACAAGTTTTAAAGTATTAACTCCTGTCCAAGAGCCAGAGCCAAAATCGAATACTTGTATTTCACCATGCTCGTCACCTTTTGTTGCGGTATTATCCAATAAGCTTATCTGGATTGAATTATATGTGCTTCCACCTAAATTTAAAGGAATATCCATCTCATATTTTAAACTACCTTCCTGATTCCCATACAAAAATACTAAGTTTTTTAAAGGAGGCGGTGCATTTAAATTTGCCATAAGTGTTTGCGCATTCATCGCTGTTACTTTTGCAGCTTGATCCGGATTTGTCGTTGCATTGATTGCTATAGCTGTTGGTACAGCATTCAATGTAATAGGCGATGTTACCCAAGTACCTGTTGCCGTGTTAAAATTCGAACTTGCCTGAATCGAAGCGGTTGTTGCCCCTATAGTCGCTGATTCAATAATATTACTGATATTTAGTGGCATTGATCTTTGTAAATCATTCCACCCACCATGTATTTTTAACATTTTATCCTCCAAAAATTATTGTAAATAATTTTCCTTTTTATTTAATAAATATTATATTCCCCCGGGACCAGGTGGTATCGGTGGTGGAGGAATTATAATATTACTATCACCTCCATATAATTGCTGAATAAATTCAGAAATATTTTCCATATTCATTTCATGATACATTTCATAAAAATTTTCTAATTCCAATCTTTCAAATAATCCTTCAATAACTGGCCATACAATACATCTAATATGAAACAATGATGTATTGTTCGATGTATCATTTGCTCTAAGAGCAAGATTTACTTCACCAAAGTAATTATAAAAAACAACAAATATTGCCATAGCTCCTGTCCAGGGTCCTGTCCCATAATCAAAAACTTTAATCTTGCCGTGAGAGTTACCGCTGGTTCCTGCATTCTCGAGAAGCCCTAATTGCAATGAATTATAAGTTGCACCCCCGATATTAATCGAGATTTCAATCTGCCATCTTAATTTATTTTTAAAATTACCCGGTACAAATATTAAATTTCTCAGTGGTAGAGGTGCCGATTGATTAGCAGACAACGATTGTTTCATTATTATGTCAGCTAAAGCAGGGTCAGAATTACTCGATATATCAATCGGTACTACCCTTGGCATAACATTTGGTATTACATTAAGGGTAAAAGGTGAATTAATCCAGGTTCCGGTAGGTAAGTGAAAATTTGAACTATTAATAACATTTGCTGATCCCATAGGTGTTATATCAGAGTATGCAACAAACTTTGTTATTGTTACCGGTTCTGATTCTACCAAGTCTAACCAACCGCCGTAATATTCTGAAGGCATAAACTTTTATTTATTTTAAAAAAAGATTCTTCTTTTTTCCTTAAATCAGCATTGCTTATTTTAACTATATAAGTTTATTTTAATCGAAAAGGCGAAATTTGACAATATTATTTTTTGCAAATATAACGGGGGGGGGAATATAGTACAATAGTAGAAACAATGATTTTTGAGTCATTAATAAATTTAATTTGTTGTCAGACTTGTTGCAAAAAAGAATCCTTGTTCTGGATGGAGCAATGGGGACTATGGTGCAGAGGTATAAGCTCACTGAACAGGATTTCAGGGGAGAGAGATTCAAATCACATCCTATTGATTTAAAAGGCAACAATGATATACTTGTTCTGACTAAACCGGAAGTGATTAGTGAAATTCACTCACAATATCTTGAAGCCGGTTCAGACATCATTGAAACTGATACATTTAATGCGAATGAATTTTCCCAATCGGATTACAAGACTGAAAATTTAGTTTTTGAAATAAATTTTCAAGCGGCAAAAATTGCAAAAGAAGTTGCGGAACAATTCACGAATAAAAATCCTGAAAAACCCAGATTCGTTGCAGGTTCGATAGGACCAACAAATCAGACAGCATCGATTTCACCCGATATAAACAGACCGGGATTTCGAAAAAATTTCTTCGATGATTTTGTGAAAGCATACTATGAGCAGGTGAGAGGATTAGTCGAGGGTGGAGCCGATATTCTTCTTGTTGAAACAGTGTTCGATACACTCAATTGTAAGGCTGCAATATATGCTATATCGGAGTATTTCAGTTTATCAAAGGTTGAACCTTTACCTGTAATTATATCAGGAACAATAGTTGATTTGAGCGGAAGAACTCTATCAGGGCAGACTCTCGAAGCATTCTGGACATCAATTAATCATGCTGAAAATCTGCTTGCTGTTGGATTGAATTGCTCACTTGGACCTAAGCAAATGAGACCTTTTGTCGAGGAGCTTTCCAATTTAGCCGACTGTTATATAGCATTATACCCTAATGCCGGAATGCCGAATGCATTTGGTGGTTATGATGAAACTCCCATAACAATGTCATCAGTTTTAGAAGAATATGCAGGAGCAGGTTTTGTAAATATTGTTGGCGGTTGCTGTGGCTCAACACCAGACCATATTCAAATGATTTCAGAAATATCAGCTAAATACAAACCAAGGGAAATTCCAGTAGTAGAGCCATATCTGCGGCTTAGCGGATTAGAAGTATTAGTTAAGTATCCCGAATCGAATTTTATAAATATCGGGGAAAGAACAAATGTTGCCGGCTCGAAAGTTTTTGCTCGAACTATTTTAGCAGGTGATTATGAGAAGGCTATAGTAGTAGCAAGACAACAGGTAGAAAACGGGGCTCAAATCATAGATGTGAATATGGACGAGGGAATGCTCGATTCTGAAAAAGCGATGGCAGAATTTCTGTGCTATATTGCTTCAGAGCCGGAAATATCAAAAGTACCTGTGATGCTCGATTCATCCAAATGGAGTGTAATTGAAGCGGGATTGAAATGTCTGCAGGGAAAAGGTGTGGTTAATTCAATTTCAATGAAAGAAGGTATTGAGGTATTTAAAGAGCATGCTTCGAAAGTAAAGAGATATGGTGCTGCGGTAATTGTAA
>JACRLY010000015.1:0-40648 GCA_016219595.1 Ignavibacteriota bacterium
AATGAAAACGATGTCAAATCTGCTCCGGATGCACAAATCTGCACCTTTTTGGCTCTATTTAACCAAATTTCTTTGCGAAAACTTTGCGACATTGCATACAAAATTAATTTTTGTGGATAATAGGCTATGGATTTTGAAAGGAGTTCATAAAGACAATCATTAATTATCAATTATCAATTTTCAATTCTCCATTTGATATTACATCCTATACTTGGCTTCTGCTCCCGGCTCATAGGTTTTCCTGAGAGAATGTTGTCGAGTGCTGAGCGGATGTCAGTGCCGGTTACAGGTATTCCGTTGCCGGGGCGTGAATAGTCGAATTGACCACGGTACACTAGATTTAAATCTTTGTCGAATATATAGAAATCGGGTGTACATGCGGCTTTATATGCTTTGGCAATGCCCTGTGACTCGTCGAAAAGATAAGGGAATTTGTAACCGAGTTCTTCAGCTGTTAATTTCATATTTTCCGGAGAATCTTCGGGATAATTTTCAATATCATTAGAGCTTATTGCGACGAATGAAATTCCTTTTTGAATGTAGTAATTTGATATTGAAACTAATTCAGAATTGATATGTTTGACGTAGGGGCAGTGATTGCAGATGAACATAATCACCGTTGCGATGCCTGATTTCAGTTCCGCAAGTGAAACAGTATTTCCTGAAACTGTATCGAACAATTTAAAGTCGGGAGCAATTGTCCCGAGAGCTAACATATTTGAAGGTGTCGCTGCCATATTTCCCTTAATTACTAATTTCGAATTACGAATTACGAATTACGAATTACGAATTGAGGATATATTAATTTTATAATTACCAATTGTCCTCCTTTAATAAGGGGGAATTTGAAGGGAATAAAACAATTAAAATCATTAAACGTGATTATGCGAAATTTTATTTGGAACAGAGAAAAAATAATTGAGCTTAAAAGAAGATAACATAGAATATAAAGCAATTGACCTGAAAATCCTGAAAAGACTGCTGGTTTATCTAAAGCCATATAAGAAGTGGGTAACGGTTTCAGTTATAATTACTATTATTTCATCTGCGCTTGCTCCGATTCTGCCTTACCTGACAAAAATCGCAGTTGATAAATATATCGAACCGAAGGATTGGAATGGACTGTTAAGGATAATTTTTGCAATAGCAGTACTTTTGTTTTTCAATGCTTTTCTAAGGTTTATCCTGACATACCTTATGCAATGGCTAGGGCAGAAGGTTTTGTTTGATGTCCGCATGTCGGTTTTCAAACATATCCAGTCACTTAATATGAAATTTTACGATACAAATCCGGTAGGGAGGCTTGTAACCCGCGTTACGAATGATGTGGAAGGATTGAACGAGCTTTTCTCGCAGGGAGTGGTGATGATAGCTGCCGATATTATGCTTCTGTTCTGGATTATCGGATTCATGTTCTATACAAACTGGGTGCTGGCACTTTTGACTTTAACAATAGTCCCGGTATTGCTTCTGGCTACTATAATTTTCAGGAAAAGAGTGAGGATTCTTTTTCGTGACATAAGGCTGAGAGTAGCCGAGATGAATACATTTCTGAATGAATTCATTTCAGGAATAAATACTGTGAAAGTTTTCACTCAAGAGGAAAACCAGAATAAAAAATTTGACACTGTCAATTCCCTTCATAAAGAGCTTTGGGTAAAAACGATTTTTTATTATGCTATATTCTTTCCGACCGTTGAAATGCTGAGTGCAGTTGCCCTTGGTATAGTGCTGTGGTATGCCGCAGGAAATATTCTTACAGGTGTAATGACTGTAGGAATCCTGATAGCATTCACTCAATATGCCGAAATGTTTTTCAGACCAATCAGGGACCTGACGGAGAAATTTACTACACTTCAAAGTGCTATGGCTTCTGCAGAACGGATACTCGGAATATTAGACACAAAGGACAAAGCAATGGACAATCCTGATGCAATAGCAATGGATGGATTTAAAAAAGCAATTGAATTTAAAAATGTTTCATTCAGCTATGATTCAGAAAAGTGGGTGCTGAGTGATGTTTCATTCACAGTAAACAAAGGTGAAACTGTTGCTATAGTTGGAGCAACAGGGGCAGGTAAAACCTCAATCATTAATCTGCTATGCAGGTTCTATGATTATAATGATGGAGAGATACTAATAGATGGTAAAGATATTCGAAGTTTTAATCAAAATTCTGTAAGGGAGCATTTTGCATTAGTGATGCAGGATGTTTATTTATTTTCAAGAAGCCTTGCGGATAATATTTCTCTCGGGAAAGAGAATATAAGTATTGATGATATTCGCAAAGCAGCAGTAGCTCTCGGAGCATCGGATTTTATTGATAAATTGAATGACGGCTTTAATACTGAAATGATAGACCGCGGCTCAGCTTTATCTGCAGGGCAGAGGCAGTTAATAGCATTTTGCAGGGCTTATGCAATGAATCCGGAGATACTAATTTTAGACGAAGCAACTTCGAACATAGATTCAGAGACTGAGAGAATAATCGAAGAATCATTAGAAAAGCTTTTGGAAAATCGCACTTCGATAATAATAGCTCATCGTTTATCGACTATCCGCCGTGCAGACAAAATAATAGTTCTGCATAAAGGTAAAGTAAGAGAAATCGGTTCGCATAAAGAATTAATTGCTTTGAATGGTATATATGCAAGGCTTTATCAATTGCAATTTAAAGAGCAAATTGCAGCTTAATCAAATTTTGCAAGTAGTTTGTAGAATTTATTTTTAATAATTTGCGAAAAATTATAACATCCCTGCTCTTTTCCTAAGAAACCATTCAATACCAAAACATAGAATTGAAATAATCAAAAATAAAGGGAGGTTCCATAATGCAGATTCATTTCGGATAGTCACACTTTTCGGTTTGAAGTTTTTAAGGTTTTCCAAATCCTTTAAAAAAGATTTTGCATTTTCAGGAAGATAGAATTTACCACCTGTTCTATCGGAAATAGTACGAAGTAAAGATGAATTCATTCTCAAATCCTGGAACTCCAAAGCTATTTGTCCTACATTAAACCTTCCTTTATCAGAACCTATTTTATTTCCGTTATTAATTGCTGTTCCAGAGAAATAATAATCACTTTCCGATAATCCATCAAGCTTACCGGAATATCTTCCGTTACCAATTGAAGTCAAAGTCAAATCCCTTTCCTGATTGCCGCCGCTTACTTTGACCAGGACATTTGCATTTTCAATTGGAGTATTGGCAGCATCATATATCTGACCAAGGAATTCAACTGTTTCGTTGTTTGTGTAAAGTTTTTTTGTAGTTCTAATTATGACTTGTTTATTATCTTGAGGTGTTGAAAGCCATTTCCTGCTATTTTCAATAATTATATCTAACAAATCAGGAGTTCCTGTTCTTCCTTTTGATAATTCAGAAGCATATCCGAGTAATTTCCATCTGAACAAACCATAACATAGAAATGCAACAGATTTTTTATTGCCAAATGCACGTGTTAAAATCAATGGCTCTTTGAGAGGTGCATTATTAACTTTTAATCCCGAAACTATCTCACTCTCAGGTTTTACTTTTACGAATGTTTCTGTCCGAAAAACGGGAGGTAATTGATTCCATAAATCAATATCACTATCCTTTCCTGTAACTCTAAGTAAAGGATTAGATGCATATTCCGGTTTCACATCAGGGATAGCAAGAAATTCCTGGGGTTTTGAAGAAATAGTGGTGAATGGGAGATATTCCTCTAATGCTCGTAATTTATTATAATCCAGAAATTGTGAAGCAATAAATAATAGTGGTTTACCTTTTTCGAGTTCCTTTTTAATTATTTGTATTACATTTGCCGGTGTTTCTGAAATCGGGAATCCAATCAGTACTATCATCTCTGCATCTTTCACATCAGTTTCATTTGGCTGCCTGTCATAAAATTCGGAACCTTTCTTCTGTATGAAAGAAATTACATCAACACCTTTTTCTGCCAGGAATGAATTTTTAACAAATGAAAAATCGGGGTTAATAGACCCTGAAAAAATAGCAATTTTTCTTTTATTCTTCAAAACATTAACAAATTCATTCGCGGAATTATTTTTATTGGTTATTTCATTATTCAATGAGTTTATAGTAGCAGTCAGCTTTCTTATTCCTTCCTGTTTCGGAGAATATTCGAAAACAGCAGTAAAGGATTTTCTATCAGGATTTACAGTGAATTTTTGCTCTGCAATTGTAGAACCATTATCAAGGAGTTTTAGATTCAATTCACCTTCATTATACCCGCTCACTTTAATATTTACATTAACAGGTATTGGATTATTGATATATATATTTTCATTCGTTATTATCGACTGAATTGAAACATCTTTAGGTTGGGTTGAATCCCCAATACCAATAGTGAAAATTGGCTTACCGAGAAATTCAGCATCGTAAATCGGATTGTTACCGGCGTTGAATGCACCATCAGTTATTAAAAGAACTGCCTGAATATTTTCATTTTCTGATTTAGAAGATACCCATTTGATTGCCTTTGAGATATCAGTCATCTGACCTTTATAATTTATTTCTTTAAGTGAAAATTCATCAGGAGAATAAACTTCGTTACCGAAAATAGCAGTTTTGAAATTTTCTTTTTCAATTGAACTGAAATCAGAATTATTAATTGCATTTTTATATAATATTTTCCTGTCTCCTACAGCGTCAGATTGAGCAATAGATAGCGAATTGTCAAGTAAAACAACTAATTTAGGAGGCTCACTGCTTCCTTTTATTATAGTAAGTATAGGCTCAAACATTATAAATAAAAGTAATGAAAGTCCGATTGACCTTAATGTTATTAAAACAATTTTTCTCGAACTGCTTATTGGAGGAATGGTTTTACGATACGAAAAAATAGCAAATGCAACAGCAAATAATATTAATAAAATTGTCAGCCACCAGGGTCCTGTTATTCCAAGATAATATGAATTCATTTATAGTATTTAGTTCATTGGTACTTCAATAATGAGTAATTCGGACTTTTCAAGTGCCTTTATTTTAATTTCATCAATATCATATATCGAGAGTGAATCACGTTTTTCAAGAATATCACCCCCAATTTCAATTTTTCCTTTAATAACTATAACGAAAATACCGTTTTTCTCATCCTTAAGACTATACACAATTTCAAAATTTTCACTTAATTCCGAAATACTAATATAAGAGTCCTGGTTAATCCAAAGTGTTTCATTTGATTTGACAGGAGAAACCAGCAATTGAAACTGATTTTGTCTTTTTGTTAAATCAAATAATTTTTGGTCATATCTTGGTTTGATATCTTTTTCTTTAGGGAATATCCAAATTTGAAATAATGTAACAGGTTCAGTTTCAGAATTGTTAAATTCAGAATGCCAAATCCCGGTCCCGGCAGACATAATCTGAACCTCACCCGGTGTTATTTTTTGGGTATGTTCTTCGCTGTCAGTGTGTCTCAATTCTCCGGACAAAGGAATTGTAATGATTTCCATGTTATCGTGAGGATGCAATCCAAAACCCGTAGCTGGTGCTATCGTATCATCGTTTAAAACTCTTAGTTTTCCAAAATGAATTCTATTATTATCAAAGTAACCGGAAAAACTGAAAGAGTGATAAGTTTTCAGCCATCCGTAATCGAAATAACCCCGTGAGTTACTTCTATATATTTCTTTTTTCATTAATTTCTCAATTATTGTATCTAAACCTGAACGAATAACGATTAAGGAGGTTAAAGATTTTTACGGTGATTAATTACAAGAATGTATTAATACATTTTTTCAGATGGGAAAAATTGGTTATTTTTGTAACCCAATTCGGGGTGTAGCTCAGCCCGGTAGAGTACTACGTTCGGGACGTAGGAGCCGGAGGTTCGAATCCTCTCACCCCGACAATTATAATTCAAAATAATTACAAGCAGTCTATTCTCGTCAGTTAAGAACTTTGAAACAGAGTGATTTTTGAGAATATATTATTTCTTCAAATAATTTTTAATTAGTCTTTTTTTCTTTTCCGGACTGAATTTTTTCACCTGCAAAACCTCCGAGCATTGAAACTATATAGCCCAGAATTAATCCTCCAAAAATATATTCATATTCAATTTCTGTTACCAAAGTTAAACGGACAATAGAAGTCAAAATGGTTATAGTTAAAAATCCAGCTAAACCTGCTTCCATTATTGTTATACCGGGTGATTTAAGTCCAACCATGATACCTGTGAAAAACAGACCTGCAAAAAACGGTATAATAAAATACAATGGTTCAATTCCAAAAATTAAATTGACAATAATTGAAATAATCATGCAAATCAAGATTCCGAAAACAGTTCCGGCAAATACCCATCCCCAATTGAAAGAGATGGAACTGCTTTCTTCTTTGACAATTTCACCATGCTGAAACATTTCTCCTAACCAGGCTCCCAGGAATGTCAATACAACTCCATTCATCAGAATGATTATCCAATCACTATCCTGGGTAATTTCAGTAAAACCTTTGATTTGCAGCGAAGGCAAAATAAAATATGTTATACCTGCTACAATAATAGAACCCAATGCAGGTTCGATGATTGTAATGCCTTTCGATATAATCGCAATTGTAAAACCAGTGATAATAAAACCGGTGAGCATTGCAAGTACAGGAAATAATGATGTATCAAACTGATTTCCCGAAGCCCATGAAAAGAATATAATAATAATTGTACCTACAACAATTGAAATTATCAGAGCTTTTAAACTAAATCCAGAATTCATTGAACCCCCCATTTGTTATTTATTGATTATTTATTTTATGAATTTTCATTTAATAAATATAATCCTTAATATTTTACTTACCTGAAAATATTAAATTTGGATAATTATATATCATGTCCCTGTATAAAAGTATTATTTTTAATTAACAGTTAACCAAAATATAATTTATACTTTTAATGAGGAAATTCCAATACTTAAATTAATTATCTGTTAATTACAATTACATTTATTTGAACCGTTATTTTATCTGTTTTTTAAAATTTCATTTATTCGTAAATTTCCGGTTGATTTTTAATCAATTGGTTAGGTGATAAATGTCTGAATTTAAATTTAAAGCTCTTGTTGTCGAAGAAGTTCAGGAAAATATTTTCAAAAGAAGTATAAAAGAAATTATATATGAAGGATTGTCAGAAGAAGAAGTCCTGATAAAAGTTGAATATTCAGCTTTAAATTATAAAGATGCTCTTTCAGCAAGAGGACATAAAGGTATAACAAGAAAATATCCCCATATACCCGGTGTCGATGCAGCCGGTATTATTGAAGAAACAAAAGGAAACAAATTCACAGCCGGCGAAAAAGTTTTTGTAACAGGTTACGACTTAGGGATGAATACAGATGGTGGATTTAGTGAATTTATCAAAGTACCCGAAGGGTGGGTAATAAGAACACCTCAAAATTTTACATCGAGGGATTTAATGATTTATGGGACAGCAGGATTTACTGCAGGTATTGCAATTTATGAAATGCAAAGAAATGAAATCACACCGGATAAAGGTAAAATCCTTGTTACCGGTGCTACAGGCGGAGTAGGTTGTCTTGCTATTGCTATGTTGACCAAAGCCGGATATTATGTCGTTGCATCAACAGGAAAGCCAGATAAAAAAGATTTCCTTATGAGAATTGGTGCAAAGGAAGTTATTAGCCGTGAAGATGTAAATGATTCAAGCGGAAAAGCATTGCTTAAAAAACAATGGGTAGGAGCAATAGATAATGTTGGAGGTAATACATTGAATACCGTTATCAGGTCAATGGAACACAGGGGCGTTGTTGCCAGCATAGGATTAGTTCAATCAGATAAAATTGAATCAACTGTCTATCCATTTATATTGAGAGGTATAAGACTGATTGGGATTGATTCTGCTGAAAGTCCTATGGATTACCGGCTTAAAATCTGGAACAAAATTTTTAATGAATGGAGAATTAACAGTCACGAAGATTTAGTTAAAGAGTGCAGTTTATTTGAATTAGATAAAGAAATTAATCTAATATTAAATGGCGGGCAAACCGGGAAAGTAATTGTGAAAATAGAAAGTGAAAAGTGAATAGTGAATAGTGAATAATGAATAATGAATAATGAATACTTAGTAAAAAGAGTTTGTCTTTACAATGTAGCAATAATATTTGTTTGAAATGTCTTTTATCAAATAATACATAAATTTCATAACAATAATATGAGAATAAAAATCAATTTATTTTGTGATATATTAATAATATTAAAGGTGAATTACCATGAATAAAACATTAATTATTTCTATGATATACTTATTAATATTTTTATCATTTTCAAGTTCGAAAAATAATCAGGAAGGAGATAAGAAAATGAGTATACAGATTACAAGCAATGCGTTCAGTGAAGGTGAAATGATACCCAAGGTTTATACATGCGAAGGTAAAGATATTTCTCCTCCTCTTTCCTGGAACAATTTACCTGGGGGAACAAAAAGCTTAGCATTAATAAATGATGACCCTGACGCACCGGTGGGAACCTGGATTCATTGGGTAATATTTAATATTCCACCTACAGAAACAGGGTTGAAGGAAGCGATACCTGCCGAAAAAATCTTAGCAAACGGTACCAGGCAAGGTATTACTGATTTCAGGAGAGTTGGATATGGAGGTCCATGTCCACCGAGTGGTACACACAGGTATTTTTTCAAATTATATGCTCTTGATAAGATGCTTGAACTTGAAGCTGGCTCTACAAAGGCACAACTGTTAACAGCTATGGAGGGGCACATATTGGGACAAGGTCAGTTGATAGGAAAATACAAGAAATCTAAATAAGAAAAATTATTTATTTGTTTTTTTACTTTAAATATTAATACTTCTTTAATAATGAATGGCAGCAAATTGAGAAATATGGGTAAAATTTTTTAATTTTATATAGTTAAGTTGAATACATTAATTAAAATAAAAAGGGTAATATGATTGAACCTTGTAGTCGGTGAAGGATTTGGACATGGTCCGGTTGAAACAAACGAAATAGTATTATTTGTTATTTTACTATTTTCCTTAGCCGGTATTGTATATTCATTTTTCAATGAAAAATTCGGTGGCTTGGGGACAATAATTTTCGGAATAGTCTTTTTAATCATTAGCCGGAAATTTAATTTTTATTATTTGTTTATACCATTGAATGGAATTTTATTTTTGATTTCGTGGCTATTGTCGAAAGAAAAAAAGAATTAAACAATAAACATGATAAAGAAAATGCAGGCAAGAGTACACTTGTTTTTGCATATATTGAGATGGGTTGCCTTGAAAAGGGCTGTGATACTGTCTCTTATTACTGTAATTCTATTATACAGGTTTGTTGAACAATCAAACAAATCGGCCGATATGAAAGAATTACCTATAATTTTACTCGCAATGATTTTGTTGATTTTAACCTTCGGTTTATTATATTTTTTGGAAAATTCCGAAGTCACTATTTGTTCAAATCTATCGGTTGAATCGAAAAAAATAATTAAACTATCCTGGATAATTTATTATACTGGTTCAATTTCAATGCATCAAAATATGATTTATATATAAATGAGCGAACTTGAAAATTCTTATATGTTTTTATAAAGTGAACTGAATATTAATTCGAAAATAATTTTCAAAACCGAAATAAAGGAATTATATGAAAAAGTTGCTGGCTATAGTGTTCTGTACAATATTAACTTTAATATTCGCAAGTTGCGGATTAAGAAATGCAGTTGAGATTGTCAGCTTCAATCCATCAGGTAGTGTCGGTACGTTAACAACCTTTACGATTGAATTTTCCAAAGAACTTGCTCCGGCTGACAGCCTTGATAAATGGCTTACGGACGAGTTTATTAAATTTGAACCGAAAATCCCCGGAAAATTCAAATGGACATCAGCCAGTACTTTGATTTTTTCACCAGATGTACAGCTCGAACCTATTCAGGAATACAGTGCTGAAATAACTAAGAAGGTATTATTCAATAAAGACCTGAGCTTAGACACAAAAACCATAGAATTTAAAACTCACGATTTTGATATTAACAAAGTCGATTTATTTTGGACACATATACCGAATCAATATTATAAAGTTAGTGTTCAGGCTAATTTACACTTTAATTACCCTGTTAATCCCGACATGCTGAAAAATCACCTCGTTATTCAACATGATGGAAAACAATTGACAAATTACCAGATTGTAACAAATGATAAATCAGAAATTATTGCAGTAAATTTTGGTGAAATTCAACAGACTGATAAAGAGCAGGATTTCACGATTATAGTTAAAAAAGGATTGGTATCAGTTTTCGGAAAGCAGGGTCTTGAAGATGACAGAACATTCAGCAATAAGCTTGAACCCATAACAAAACTTGCTATAACAGGTGTTGCCTCCGGTTTTGACGGTACAACAGGATGGATTGAAGTGGCAACCACACAAATGGTAGATGAAAAAAGACTGAAAGATTATGTGAGAACAGAACCATGGAAGGACTTATCATTTTTTGTAAACGATAATTCTTTCAGAATGGAAGCCAATCTTGAAAATGTACAGGATTTAATGTTGAAAATCAAAAAAGGTTTACCCGGTTTATACGGCGGTGAACTTGAATTTGATTTCGAACAACAGGTATCGTTTGTCAATCTTGAACCATCAATTAATTTTGCCGATAAGAAAGGTAAATACCTGATGATGGGAGGCAATAAAAACTTACAGGTAAATTTTGTGAATATCGATGAAGCCGATATTGAGGTCTCCCAGGTTTTCAAAAATAATTTACTTTGGTTCCTGAATCAGAATTCTTATTCTTATGATTACGATGAGGACTATGGTTATAATTCGGAAATTTGGACTGGTGATTATGGCAAAACATTATATGAAGAAAAAATTAATCTCAAAAACAACAAAAACTGGCTCGAGAAAAAATACATAAACCTGAATAAATTAATCGGGCAAAAGTATAAGGGAATTTATGTTGTTAATGTAAGGTCTGCACAGGACAGGTGGATAGCAGATGCAAAAATGCTCGCAATGACCGATATAGGAATTATTGCAAAAAAATCGGGTAACGAAATATTGGTTTTTGTCAATTCTATTGCTAAAGCAGAGCCAATAGAAGGAGTTGAGATTAGTATTATTTCAACAAATAATCAAACACTTTTGAGTGGAAAAACCGATAAGGAAGGTATAGTAAGATTCGCCGATGTAAAGAAGATTACCGAGGGATTTACTCCGAGACTTGTTGTAGCAGAAACAAAAGACGATTTTAATTACATAGACCTGCAGGAAACTTTCATAGAAACATCAAGATTTGATGTAGGCGGTGTGTATGAATATCTTGAAGATGTCAATACTTTTATTTATAGCGACAGAAATATATACCGTCCCGGTGAAAATGTATACCTGTCAGCAATAATAAGAAATGATAGAATGGAAATCGTAAAAGATATTCCGGTATTTCTGAAAATTATTACACCATCAGGAAGAACATTTACTGAAATGAAAAAGATTTTGAATGAGGAAGGAAGCTTTGAAGCATCATTCAGAACTCCGGAGTATGTGCAAACAGGGGAGTACAGGGCAGAGGTTTATACCGGAACAAACCAATTAATAGGCACATATAAATTCAGTGTTGAGGATTTTGTTCCAGATAAAATCAGAATGATGCTTAAATCGGACAAAGAATTTGCTTTTCCCGGTGATATAATTGGAGTTAATATAGATGCAGAATTTTTATTTGGTGCTAAAGCATCCGAATTAAAGTATGAGTCTCATATTAATTTAAGACACAGACCATTTGCCAGTAAAAAATATCCGGATTATGAATTTAATAATTCTTCTATGACTAATCCGATTTTTGAGGAAGTGTCAAAGGATGGTTATCTCGATGCTAACGGTAAAGGAAAAGTTGAGTATACAGTCCCGAAGGATATATCAGGAAGCGGTATTGTTACCTGTTATACTTATGTTAATGTTTTCGATTTAACAGGCAGGACAGTTAACCGGGCATCTACCGTTGATATATATCCAAAGAATTATTATATAGGATTAAAATCTTCAGGGTATTATTACGGAACAAATGAAAGATTAAATTTCAAAACTGCGATTGTTGACCATTCCGATAAGCCAATTAAAGGATTTAATGCAACTGTCAAGCTTGTAAGATATGAATGGCAGACAGTTCTGAAGAAAGATTACAATGACAGGTATTTTTACGTATCAGAAGAAAAAGATATTACCGAGTGGCAGAAAAATATGAACCTCAACGGAGGGACAAAAGACATATCATTTTCTGTCACAAAATCAGGCAGGTATGAATTAAGAGTATCTAAAGAAGGCGAAGATGAATATCAGAAAAAATCATTTTATGCGTATGGTTGGGTAAATACAACTGCTTCATCATTCCAGGTTGATAAAGAAGGACGTGTAGATATTGTATTCGATAAAGCACAATATGAACCCGGTGACAAAGCTAAAATTCTGTTTATGTGTCCTTTTGCCGGAAAACTCCTTGTGAGTTTCGAAAGGAACGGTGTGTATGAATACAGGTATATTGAAATGGAAAATAAATCTGTAGAAATTGCAGTTCCTGTTAAGGATGAATTTATGCCTAATGTATATGTATCAGCAACATTATTTAAGAAACATACAGTAGACAACAGTACTCCTTTTTTGGTAGGGCATGGATATGCTTCGATGAAAGTAGAAAAATCATCAAACAAATTACCTGTTAAAATTATTGCACCCGATAAAATTAAGCCTAATACAAGTCAGATTATCACAGTCAAAACAGCATCGGAAAGAAATATATTTGTTACTCTTGCTGCAGTCGATGAAGGTATTTTGCAGGTGAAGAATTTCAAGACTCCCGACCCATACGGATTTATGTATGCAAAACGGGGTTTGAAAGTAGAAAGTTATGATTTATATAAATTATTACTTCCTGAAATAATCGGAAGTTCATCTTCAGGCGGCGGCGATGATGAAATGTTTGCAGAAATGCTGAAGAAAAGGACAAATCCGATAACAACAAAAAGATTTAAGTTGTTTGCATTTTGGAGCGGAATATTAAAAACAAATGGAAGCGGAGAAGTAAAAATTCCGATAAACTTCCCTCAATTTAACGGGGAAGTCAGATTGATGGCAGTTGCATATTCAGGTTCAAAATTCGGTTCGGCAGAAAAACCGATGAAAGTTGCTGATGATTTGATTATCGAACCCGAAATTCCCAGATTCCTTGCCCAGGACGATTCATTGGTAATGCCCGTAACACTGATAAATACCACCAGTACTAAAGGCAAGGCGAATGTCAATGTTAAGGTTGAAGGTCCTTTGAAAATTATTTCACGAGCATCCCAATATGCTGAGATTGAACCAAATGCTACTAAACAAGTTGTTTTTGCTTTAAAATCCTATTCGGAAATCGGAACTGCTAAAATAGTAATCGAAACAAACGGAATGGCAAAGGTCAAAGAAGATATTGATATTTCTGTCAGACCGGTTTCTCCTTTCTTGACTTATACAGGAGCAGGAACAATAAAGGGGGGAGCTTCCCAGAGCTTCAATGTTCCGGGAGGATTTTTATATGGAACACAAAATTCAACATTGACAATCAGTAAATTTCCCGCAGTAAAATTTGCAAAACAATTGAGGGAACTTGTCGGCTATCCACATGGATGCATTGAACAGACAATTTCAAAATTATTTCCCCAGATTTATTTTGCCGAACTTTCACAGCTTGTGGCTCCGGATTATTTCAAAACATATAACCCGGTATATTATGTGAAAGAAGGAATACGAAAAGTAGAAGCGATGCAGATGTATGACGGCTCTATGGCATATTGGCCCGGAGGGACTTATCCAAATTGGTGGGGAAGTGTATATGCAGCACATTTTCTTCTCGAGGCAAAAAAAGCCGGCTTCGATGTGAAAGATGATGTATTGAAAAACCTATTATATTATTTGCAGAAGAAGGCAAGAGAGAGAAGCACGTATGAATATTATACATATATTGGAAACAAAACTACTGTAATTAAAATTGCAAATAAAGAAATTTTATATTCTCTGTATGTACTTGCATTAGCCGGAAAAGGTGATATTTCAACAATGAATTATTACAAATCGAGAATTAATCTTGTTTCTGCAGATTCAAAATATTTGCTTGCAGGGGCTTTTGCATTGATGGGAAAATGGAGTAGTTATAATGAACTTTTACCAAAAAATTATAAACCGGAATATACATACAGAGAATCAGGTGGATGTTTCGATTCGGAGATAAGAGCTAATGCTCTAATGCTTGAAATTTTATTAGAGGTTGAACCAAATAATCCGCAGATACCTTACATCGTGAAATATCTTGTACAAAAAATTGATAATGTATATTCAACACAGGAAAATGCATTTGTATTTATGGCTTTAGGTAAAGCTGCTTCATCCAAGGCAAAAAATGATGTCAAAGTTGAGGTGTTTATAGGCAAAAAGAATATAGGAAATTACACAGGCAAAGATTTGACATTGACAGACGGAGTTATGAACGGAGCAAGTATTTATCTGAAAGGAACAGGAAACGGTGAAGTATTCTATTTCTGGTCAACGGAGGGAATCAAGGCGAATTCCTTTGTTAAAGAAGAAGACATGTATATGAGAGTTAGAAGAAATTATTATGATTACAGAACAAAAGGAGAAATCAGCAATAATCAATTTTACCAGGGACAGCTTATAGTATGTAAAATATCGTTAACCGGTTTGGAAAGGTCAGCTGAAAATATTGTAATTACAGATATGTTGCCTTCAGGATTTGAAATAGAAAATCCAAGATTAAGTGTGTCTGCAGATTTATCTTGGCAAAATAAGAATCCGATGAATGTGGATTATATGGATGTGCGTGATGACAGGATGATACTTTTCACAAAACTCTGGACAGGAGCAACTAAGGAATTTACATATTTAATCAGAGTTGTTAACCAGGGCAGGTTCAGAAAACCTGTTATTGGAGCAGAAGCCATGTACAATCCGGAGTATCATTCTTATAATGGTGCCGGAATGATTAATGTAGCAAGAAAATAATAAATAAAAAAATTTTAGATTTTATAGTTAAGAATTTAAAAATTTTTATGAGGTATTTATGAGTGATGAGAAGAAAAAGAAAACAAAAAGAATTGTTAAAATTGTAGTTTATTCTCTGGTATTCATCTTTGTGATTATTCAATTTATACCAGTTGACAGGACCAACCCTCCTGTAAGAAATGAAGCATTGTGGAAATCTCCGAAAACCAAAGAATATGCAGTCAGAGCATGTTATGATTGCCATAGCAATAACACCAAATGGCCCTTTTATTCCTATGTTGCACCCATGTCATGGTTCGTTATAAGTCATGTGAATGAAGGCAGGGAACATCTGAACTTTTCAGAATTTAATCCTGAAGACGGGAAAGAAGCAGCAGATGTTGTCGAACATGATATAATGCCATTAGGGAGTTATATGTTCTTGCATCCAGACGCCAGATTATCAGACAAGGAAAAACTGGAATTTGTGAATGGACTTGTCGAATCGTTTGGCAGGGAAGATAAAAAGGATGAGGATTAAAGAAATTGTCTGAATTAAGATTTGTAGGATTTGAGGAATGTAGGATTTCTGGATTGTAATGATAATAAGAACATAGATTTGAAATTACAATTATTGGGTGTGTGATATAATTACATTTTATATTTTGTAATAAATTTAAGGTTTAAAAGATAAATGTAAAATGAAGTATGAACATGTGACTCGTAAGATTATTGGTTCTGCTATGAAGGTACATTCTGTTTTGGGTAATGGATTTCAGGAAGTTATTTATCAAAGAGCATTACAAATAGAATTTGAAAAACAAGATTTAAAATTTCAGAGAGAACTTGAAATGCAGATTTATTATGATGATGTAAATATAGGTACAAGAAGGGTTGATTTCTTTGTTGAGGATTTGATTATGGTAGAATTGAAGGCAATTATAAAACTAGAGGATACTCATTTAAATCAGGCAATGAATTATTGCCAGGCATATAATTTACCAATAGGTTTATTAAATAAACTTCGGGAGTGATAGTTTGGAATTTAAAAGTGTTTATAATGTGAATCATCCTTCGAATAGAGAATATAAAAAAAAATCTGAATTTGGATTTGAAAGATTTGAGAATTAAGGATTAAGAAAAATTAAAGTATTTTATAATTGAAATTACTAATTAGATGATGAATAAAATCATAAAATCCTTGAATCATATAAATCCTAATACAGACAAAATATTATATAAAGAAATTAAACCTGCTTTGTTCAGCATAGCAGGTTTATTATTTTTATTCTTATTATCCGAAATAATTTTTCCTTTGCCTGATTTGAAACCATATTCGAAAGTAATTATGGCTTCAGATGGAACAGTACTTTCAGCTTATTTAACAAAGGATGAGAAATGGCGTCTGAGATGCACAATCGATGAAGTTTCTCCGGATTTACAAAAAGCATTAATTGAAAAAGAAGATAAATGGTTTTATTGGCATCCCGGAGTCAATCCTGTAGCTGTAGTAAGAGCATTTGCTACAAATATTATTAGCGGAAAGAGAGTATCAGGAGCATCAACGATTACAATGCAGCTCGCAAGAATGCTTTCACATTCTGACAGAACTTATTTCAATAAAAATTAGAATTACATTATTCAAAGAAATCAATCCTGGAAATTTATTTGAATTCGCTTCCATACGGAGGGAATATTGAAGGAGTGAAATCAGCCTCATATATTTATTTTAATCGTCCCCCCGGTAAATTAAGTCTTGCTCAATCTATAATGCTGACTGTAATTCCTAATGACCCGAATTTGTACAGGATTGATAAATCTGTTTCATCAGCAAGACAAAAAAGGAATTATTGGATAAAAAAATTTGCAAATGATAATGTCTTTCCTTCAAATTCTTTAAAAGATGCTTTGTTTGAACCTATTGAAACAGCAAGATATTCAATGCCAGCTTTAGCATTGCATTTTTGTAATTACATCATGTCAAATTATAATGGCGACAATATTCTAACTTCTCTTGAGCTTGATAAACAAAAAAAAGCTGAGACATTGTTGTCAAGCTATGTTGAAAGAAATAAACCAAAAGGAATAACAAATGGAGCTGTGATTGTCATTGATAATAATAATTCAAATGTCGTTGCCTATTGCGGCTCGTCGGATTTTTACAATATGTCTGCATCAGGCCAGGTTAATGGTATCAGGGCAGTAAGGTCTCCTGGTTCAACACTTAAAGCTGCTTTGTATGCGTATGCTTTCGATTTAGGAATATTGACACCTAAGATGAAATTGCTTGATGTTCCTACAGATTTTAGTGGATACGAACCTGAAAATTATACTGAAAAATTCCATGGGGAAGTAACAGCAGATTTTGCCTTGATGAATTCTTTGAATGTACCTGCCGTCAGATTGCTGGAAAAAATCGGATTAAGCCAGTTCCTGTTGTTGCTTGAAAAAGCAGGATTCAATGATATTATCAAACAAAAAAATAAACTTGGATTATCGATGATTCTTGGCGGATGCGGTGTTAGAATGGAACAGCTTGCTTCGGTATATTCTGCAATAGCACGTGATGGAAAAATGTATCATTTGAATTATATAAAAGGTGCAAATAATGATGAAAATGTTCAACTATTTTCACCGGGAGCTGTATACATTGTATCGCAAATACTATCAGGTATCAAAAGACCTGATTTTCCAAATGAATTATTGAACCGTACAAGACTACCTAAAATTGCCTGGAAAACAGGTACATCCTACGGAAAAAAAGATGCCTGGGCTGTCGGGTATAATCCTGATTACACCATAGCAGTATGGATGGGAAATTTCGACGGTAAAGGTTCCCCTCATTTATCAGGTTCTGAGATGGCAGTTCCCCTTTTATTTGATTTATTCAATGCAATAGATTACAATCCAAAAAAAAAGTGGTATAGTATGCCAAAGGATGTTGGATTTAGGGAGGTGTGCGCAGAATCCGGATATATTCCTTCAAAAAATTGTGTGGATATAATTTCTGATTACTATATAAAAAATGTTTCTCCTAATAATGTATGTGCTTTATATAAAGAATTTTTTGTCAGTGAAGATGAAGCAATTCAATATTGTACCGAATGTCTTCCCGATAATGGTTGGAAAAAAGTTTTGTATCCGGTATATGACCCGGAAATTGTTTTATGGAATTTTATAAATAATATTGAATTTAAAAAAATTCCTCCACATAATCCTAATTGCCAGGCAAAGTTTTCGGCAGAAGGACCTAAAATTATCTCACCCTCTGACAATTTTGAATATTATATCGAAAATAAATCGGCTGAACAGCTACTCCTTCAGGCAGCAGCAGGAGAAGGAGTTCAAACATTATACTGGTATATTAATGATAAATTTTATATAAAAACCAAGCCTGAAGAAAAACAGTTTTTTACTGCTGAAAAGGGAAGAATAAAAATTACATGTCTCGATGACAAAGGCAGGAATTCTTCTGTTTTTGTTAATGTTAAAGTCTATTGAAATTTATTTGTAATGCAAACCTAACCAAATTGTAAGCTCATTTTTATCAACTTCTAAGACTTTATGTTTGACATGAGCAGGTAACAAAATATAATCACCCGGGAAGAGGTTGACTGTAATTCCATTTTCAAATTCCAGGGTTGCCGACCCTTTCAAAAGCAACACCCATTCATCATTATCCTGGTCATACCATTTATTTTCAGGTAATGATTCCGGGAATGAAATTATTCTTTCTAATGTCAGATTATCATTTTTTAGAAGTTCTTCAAATACTTCATTTTCTGATATTGACTGAATATTATCAAATAAGTTTTTCTTAGTAATCATTATTTATTTAAAAAAGAGATTCCGGTTTATTATAAGATTTATCTAATCCGAGGTGCTTATAAGCAAGAGGTGTAGCAACCCTTCCTTTTGGCGTACGCTGCAAAAAGCCCTGTTGAATTAAAAATGGCTCATATACTTCTTCAATAGTTCCTGCTTCTTCGGATATTGCGGCAGAAATAGTATTTAATCCAACAGGTCCACCGCTGAATTTTTCGATAATTGTAACAAGAATTCTTTTATCCATTTCGTCCAGACCGTATTCGTCAATATCAAGTGCTTCGATAGCCATTTTTGCAATTACAGTATTGATTTTTCCATCGCCTTTCACCTGGGCAAAATCCCTTGTTCTTCTAAGAAGCCTGTTTGCAATTCTTGGTGTTCCCCGTGAACGTGATGCTATCTCAAATGCACCATCTTTGTCAATCGGGACTTTCAATATTGATGAAGAACGTACAACAACATGAATCAAATCTTCTGTAGGATAATAATCGAGCCTGTTGAAAACTCCAAACCTTGACCTGAGAGGTGCAGTAAGTAATCCTGAACGAGTCGTTGCTCCGATTAATGTAAATTTCGGTAATGTCAATTGTATAGTTTTTGCCGAAGGACCTGAATCAATCATAATATCTATCCTGTATTCTTCCATTGCTGAGTACAGGTATTCCTCAATGACAGACGAAAGCCTGTGAATTTCATCTATAAAAAGTACATCACCTTCCTGAAGGTTTGTAAGGATTCCTGCCAAATCTCCGGGTTTTTCAAGTACAGGACCGGAAGTAATTTTTATATTGGCATCCATTTCCTTTGAAATTATATAACTCAGGGTAGTTTTTCCTAATCCCGGTGGTCCCGTCAGTAATATATGGTCAAGAGATTCATGCCTTTGTTTAGCAGCTTCAATGAATATCTTTAGATTATCAACTATTTTTTTCTGCCCGGTAAACTCGCTGAATGTCTTAGGCCTTAAGGTCTTCTCAATTTCATCATCGGGCATGAACTCAGGATTTGTAATTGATATATTAGTATTTTCTTTTTTCATAGATGCAAATTTATATTTAATTCAGCTACAAATTTTGAATATTTTCTTTCAACCTGTTTTTTGATTCCATTGCGATTTTAACAGGGCACGAAGACTTGCCGTCATGAATGCAATCTTTCGGACAAGGGGTTACATATAATCTTGGAATTGCAGTCGGATATTTTTTTATTAAAGAAGTTGTAAAATCCTTTTCGAGTTGGTAAGCATCTTCTAATGTGAAATCCAAGGGCATAATGACATCAATTTCAATGAAAATGTCTTTGCCTGACTGCCTTGTATGTACTTTTTTGAATTCACAAAAACGGTTAATATTTTCTGCAATAACCGATATAATATCGAACTGGATATTCTCCGGCAATGTATGGTCTAAAAGCTGGTTGACTGCACTTTTACCGTGAGTTACTTGTATTTTTAGAGAATATGATAATAATAATACAGCAGTTGCAGAATCTATGTATTTACCGACAATTTTATAATTGAAATAGCTGAAAACCGCACCCAGAGCAAGATTCACAAGAACACCGAGTTCTATCAGGCTATCAGTTTTCCAAACATCTGCGTCATATTCAAGTAAAGGCATCTGAAATTTCTTTGATGAATTTCTCAAAAATCCTGCTGTTTTTCTCAGTATAATGAAACTTAATAATGAATATGAAATTAAAATAAAATAATTTTTTACAGGGTAAGGATTGCCGAAATCCTTGACTGCTTCAATGATCGTATAAATCAAAAGCAGGGATAGTAAGGTTGTACCGGCAAGAATTGCCATGCTTTCGTACTTACCGTATCCATAATTAAATACATAATCAGGTGCCCTGATACTCTGTTTAATTGCTGATAAAAAGAGTATAGAACTTAATATTTCTGTTGCAGCTATCAATCCGTTGGCAGTTACTGAAAGTGAGTTTTCGAGCACCCCGATTAAAATTCCGGCAATTGCCAGCAAAGTGCAGATGATTAAAGAAATCCTCGATGGAAAAACTGCAGACGATTTATCAAAATATTTACTTATTCCGGATAACAAATTACACCTTTATATTTCCATAAATTAATTTACTTGCCAATTTTATGATAACTTAAAATTAACAAAATTTTGAATAATTGAATTTTTAATATTTTAGAAAAAAAAGCTAAAAAATTTTAATCGTCATAACCCCATGATAACAATAGACTAAAGAAAAATGGAACAATTTTTGTGAAAAATAATTAAAAAAATTCTGAGACCTTTTTAGGTTTCATGTGTCATTACAGTAAGGATAATAGTGTAAATTTTAAAAAATCACTAAAAAACAGGGGGTGTGAGGTTTGAAAAGCGTTGATGGTACAGGGTTTTTGGGAATTTGCTATTAAAAAAATATAAGAAAGGAGGATTATGGCAAAATCAGTCAAACACCTTTTTGGGGCTTTTAGCAGTAATTTTCTAAAAAAAATTTTCATTATATTTTATAGTTAGATAATTTTAATTATTTTTGTTAATTGATTTATTTCACTTTATAATATAATGATGTTAATTTAATTAGGTTGCTTAGATAAAAATTAGGAATATAAAATAGTGTTTTCTATAATTTTAGTTTAATTAATTAGGAGGAATGTATGATATTCAAACTACTCAAGCGATTTGCCTTGATTTTCCTGATGGCTTTTGCTTTAACGCAAACGTCGTCAGCGCAGTTGCTGACAGATTTTATCTTCAGCTACTCTGTCGGTACATATGCACCATTATCCGGCGGAACTGTGCTATATCAAACTAACGACTATTATTGGTCGGGTGATTATTATAAATCAACAGCAATTCCATTTCCGTTTACATTTGATGGTGTGGTATACACTCAGTGTAACGTTGCAGATATTGGTATGGTATCCTTCAGACCACCATATACATACGATGGTCTCTGGCAGGCACCTTCCTTGTGCGGCAGGTACTACTGGGGTCCCAATCCAACTCAGAGATGGACCTTCAGAATTAATCTTTATGAAACAACTAATAAAATTGAAATTGAATATGGCGATAGAGTATGGAACGGCGTTATGTTTACTTCTTGTGTCGGCTGTGCGGGTCAGATTGGCTCCAACAGATATCAAAATGTTGACCCAAGCGGTACAGGAACATTTACTTCACAGACAAGTAATTCTGGCTTGTTATTCAATACTTATTCCGAATTTTTATCACTCGTTAGTGGTTTAAAATTTCAATTTGCAAGACCGGAAATTTCAAGTGTATATCCGGTTAATAACGCAGGTTTTGCACGTAATGTTGTTGTTCCGGCACTGAATAATTTCGGTGTGAAGATTTCAAGACCTTCAGGTATGACACACTATATTAACTATGAAGTTACAGGTCCACAGGAAAGTAGCCCTTCACAAATTGTTTATACTGCATGGGATGCAGGTAATCAGCCTAACATATATTTACCGGGGACTTGTCATACTGATCCGGGTGGCATTCCGGATTATTTCTTTGTGAATGCTACTGGTCCGATGGCTAACAGCCCGGGCGTAAACGGAGACTTTTTTACCGGTGTCATAGCTGGTACATTTAAAGCCACAGGCAGGATGTATGAACCTCCTCCAAGCAATTTATTGTTATCGACAAAGTCATCTGAATTCAGTGTCATTTACGATAATGATTTAGCTGTTTCTGACATTATTACTCCTTTGAGAAAAATTGACCAGCTTTATCCGATTCAGGAAATTCCGATTCAGGTAAGGATTCAAAACAGAGGTATTAATGATGTTATTGAATTCAGCATTTATGTTCAGATATTCGATAGAAACATGAACCAGATATGGACAACTACAAAGGGTTATCTATTAGTTACTCCTCTCCATACATTAGAATATAAAGTACTCGGTGATATCGGATACTTTGACCCATCAGCATACGGTGCAGGAGATTATTATATTAAGGTAACCGCAACTTTAGTCGGTCCTACAGACCAGTTATTGGCTAATAACGTATTACCGAGAACAGGCGACGAGTGGAAATTTAATTGTGCTTATGAAGTTGAACTTGAAGCAACAACAATAATAATGCCTTCAAATTATGACTTCTACGCACCACCGAACACAAGAAATATTTATGTTCACAAGCCATACAGACCTGAAGGTTTGGTGACAAACTACGGAGTCAGTGATGTCATAGCAGGTGCAACAATGGATATATATAACAGTTCTAATACATTAGTATATCATGATTCGGTAGAAATATCGAATGCACCATCAGGCAGGTATAATACAACAATTGTACCTTTTGAAATTGACTGGATTCCGCAGGTTGCGGGAACTTATACCTGCAAATTCACCGTTTATCACAGGAATGACCCGGTTTCTTCCAATAATACAAGAACGGATTATGTCACTGTAATTGACGGTATGTGCGGAACATTTACAATCGGAACAGGCGGAAACTTCTCGACTTTTGATGCTGCAATAAGTGCATTGTTCGACCGGGGTGTCAGCTGTCCTGTTACATTCTATCTGACAGATACATATTATACTGTTGGTGATAATACAATGGCACTGCCATCGATCGATTTAACATCAGAAATAACTGGTTCGAATGAAACTAATACAATATCATTCAAACCATCGCCTGTGAAAGCCAATGAAAGAGGTGGTATCAATTCAGGTGTTACAGTCGAACTCAGGTCTGCAATCGGTATTGGTGTTATGATTGGTCAAAATCATATACCGAACACACCGAATGCAGCAGTAAATATGGTACCTGCAAATATTAAAAAAGAATATGCCAATTCAAATGGATATATTACTTTTGATGGCGGTTCTAATAAGAGTATAAGATTCGTGGTTAATATGTTGAATCCTTTCCAGTCAGCATTCTATCTGAGACAAGGAACAAATAATACAACAATTAAAAATTGTATTTTCGAAAATGCTTCTGCAGTCAATTCAGAAAGATGCGACATTCCAAGATACGGATTTAACGGTACACGTTTCATTTATGAAGATGATTATAACGCACTCGATAACAGAGCCTATTCATCCGCTATTGTTATGAGAAGTAAACCGTATTCAGATATAAATGGCGCAAATACATTTAACCTGGATACATTACCATGCGTTAACAACAAAATCGTTAATAATGAAATTAGTGGTTATGGTGTTGGTATTGTATCACTCGGTGTCGGCGTTCTTTGGGAAACAGGTCCGGCAAAGTTCAGAAAATATTACAATGCCAATAATGAAATTTCAAACAACCTTATCTATAATGTATCACGTGCCGGTATATTTGTAGGATACGAATCAAATTCGAAAATCCTCCACAACAGGATATACAATGTTCTTGGTACATGCAGTGATGAAGTTGGCGGAATTTTAGCCGGTGGAGAAAACCCACCTTCACTTTTGGATTATCGTTTAGGTTCAAACAACATTAATTTGATAATCGGTGAAAATGAAATCAGCAATGTAATTGGTACATCAAATGCAATTTATGATTATCCTCAAGTCTACGGTATTAAGGTTCAGCAAAGCAGAAACTCCTTCATACCCGGTTCAGGTAATCCGGTTTATTTCCCGGATGTAAATGAGAACATATTAGTCAGAAATAATGCAATATGGGATTTGAAAGCCAGCAATGATAAGACAAGCAGGTACGGTGTAAGGTTATTTACCGAACGTATGCCTGTCAGTAATTTGCCGGGATGGGATAATGCATATATGCCATTTACAGCAAGGTCGGAAAATGATTTATCAAATCCTGCATATTTCTCACGCGGAGATATGATTTACAATAATACAATTATTGTAGGTGATGATGCTGTTAGTTCACGCGGTGTAGTAATGGGTATTGCTACTCAGCATGTTAAAAATACAAAGATATATAACAACGCAGTAGCAGTTCTTGATAATCTTTTAGATGCAACATGTCCTGCTTCTGCAGCACTATTCTATGAAGGTATTAAACCCGATTTGTTAGAAAATGTTTATCTTTCTGATAAAAATGCTATTTGGGTTCCCGGAACTTCAAGTTCTAACGCATTCGGATTTATTGAAACAAAAAATACCGGTAAGGTTCTCGATATTACACCTGAAGATATGAGACCCGATGCTTACAAGACATTAAGACAGTGGTACTTCTGGACAGGTCAGGATGTCAGTTCTGTATTCGAGAACTGGTTACCTGATTACAACTATCCTGTACCGACCTTAACAGGAAATCTTAGAATTAAATCTCCGGTTCCGGTTGGTTCAGTTCTTAACAATCGCGGCAACAGATTGCCAACAGAAGTTCCGATTGATATCGACGGAGTCGGAAGAACATCAGGTCAATTATTTGATATTGGTGCCGATGAATTTGACGGAACACTTTGGTTAAGTGATATCGAGCTTCTTATGATTTCTGCACCTGGTGCATATAAAACAAACATTATGCCCCTTGCTGGTTTCGGAGATGCAGAGCATATAATGACACAAACTCCAATTGACGTTAAAGTTAAATTGCGCAATAATGGTAATAACCATCAGACAGGTGTCGATGTTAATCTCAAGATTTACATTGAAACCAGTTCAGGTTTGTGGGTAGAGAATCCTTCATACCAGATAATCGATACAACTATTAAAGTTGACTTATTATCGGGTGTAACTCAGGAATTCTCTTTTGGATTGGCTAATGGAAGCGGTAATGAATTCGCACCGAGAACTTATTCAGAACTTCCAACATATCTGTATTATAACAGATTTGCATCTATGCTTGGTAATATAACACCAAGATATAAGATGAAAATACATGTCGGTGCCGACCAAAAGAATATTAATAACGATAAAGAAGTCGTTACCAGATTCTATTTGAAGCAATCACATACTCTTAATATGATTGTTTCCGGTGAAAACAGTTATCATGACCTATGGCTTGAAGATAATCTTGGAATCACAAGATTAGCAGCTGATGTTAACCCATCTGCCACATTTAGTGCAGAGGAAGTTGCCGGAGCAATGAATTATCAGTACTTATCAGGTGAAAGCTCTGATGTAACAGGTCAGACAGGTCTTGCCGGTGTAGGTTGGTTCACGAATATCGATCGTGATGATGCTATAACTAATTCATGGAAGATAGACGTACTCGACCGCAGCGGTTGGGAGCCAAAGACTGTAAATTATACATTATACAGACACTTATTCTGGTCAGACGGTCTTGACAAGCCGGTTGCAAGATATGAAAGAAAGAGTCTTGTTGATTTCTTGACAAAACCTGTATTTACAGAAGCAAAACAGAATTTGTTTATTGCTAGCCAGGAAATAGTTAGAGAATTAACAGGATATGGATTAAATGTACCGGCAAATGACCCTGCAAATCCAATTGACGCTGATTTTGTGAATACCTATCTCAGGGCACAAACAAATGCATCACCTTGGAATGCACCAGAATATGTAAGGTTCGATTATGTAGGTGCCATACCACCGGTCTATGGTGTAAAAGGTATTAACGTAGGAAGAGACCTTGTAGAATTTATAACTAGTACTCACGGAATATCATTATCCTATTCACAGGATGAAGACCCGTATACAGGCGTACTTTCACTCTTCCCAAGCGGAGAAGGATTAGCCAGAACAGCTTATCAATATATATATAATGACCCGACACCGCCGCCAACTGCAATTTATAATCGTGCACCATTCGGCGTTGCAACAACAACTCTCGACAGGAATGTCATTGTATTAGGAGCTGACTGGAGACACTTCGGAAATTCCGAAAGAGTTCTAAGGTCAATGCTTGACTTTGCAGAAAAGAACGGTGGAGCAATCATACCTGTTGAATTAGTAAACTTCGATGCTCAAGGTAGAGGAAAGAATGTTGACATTACATGGTCAACTGCAAGTGAATACCAGACAGACAGGTTTGAAATCGAAAAAGCATCTATAGCAGAAGGCAAGAGCTTGTTTAGCAAGATTGCCAGTGTTAAAGCTGCCGGAACCAGTTCAGAATTGAAGAATTATGGATTTGTCGATTCAGATGTTGAATTCGGTAAAACATACGTTTATCGTTTGAAAACTGTTGACCTCGATGGTAAATCTGAATACAGCGAAGAGAGAATAGTCGAAATATCAGAAGATGGCTTCTCCTTAAATGAAGCTTATCCAAATCCTGCAGACAATAATTATGTTAAATTTGAGTTTACAGGCAATCTGGCAAATTCCGAACTAGTTCTGTTCGATGTTAACGGTAAACCGATTACACCATCATACCAGATTAAACCCGGTGTGCTTGAATTAGACATTCATTCACTCAGTAGTGGTAACTATACATTAGTTGTCAAATCAGGTGAAATGGTTATCAGGAGAGCATTCAATATAGTAAGATAAAGCTGATTAGCTTTTAAATTTACAGCCCGTCTAATTTAGACGGGCTGTTTTTTTTTATTCAGGATTAATTAATCTATTGAAATGTTTCTTTCGTTTTCGTTATTTTTTTTAAATTTAATATTAACCGAATAAGTGTCCGGGGGAAGTATTCCGAAGGCTTTGTCCGCCCATTCAACAAGTTTAACAGAATCATTTGAAAATATGATTTCATCAAAACCTATTTCTTTTAATTCACTTGATTTTTTTATCCTATACAAGTCAATATGGAGAATTGGAATTTCCATTTCATTTAATTCGCCTACATATTGATTCATAATTGTAAATGTGGGACTATTTACCAATTCATCTACATTAAAATAACTGCATATACCTTTAATAAACTCGGTTTTTCCTGCACCGAGGTCACCGAACAGAGCTACAACATTCCCGGGTTTGAGTTCAGCAGCAAACCGAACACCCAAATCAAATGTTTCCTGTTGGCTTTTAGTTGTAAATTTTCCAAGTTTCATACTCAAAATTAAAAACTTTTGGTATGATTTCTAACAAATTTATTTTGTTTTTAAAGTTATTACAGGAATAATCATCTCCTCTAATGAAATACCTCCATGCTGAAAACTGTCTTTATATCTCTGAAGGAAGTGATGATAATCGGTTGGATAAACAAAATAATAATCTTCTTTAGCTATTATATTATTGACAGTTATGCCCGTATTAGGCAATTTGAAATTTATAGGATTCCTAATTTGCATAGCATGTCTTTGTTCAGCTTTCACATTTTTACCGAATTTGTATCTGAGACAGGTTGATGTGTCTTTGTCACCAAAAACTTTTACGCCTCTCATGCATCTTATTGAGCCATGGTCTGTGGTAATTATAATATTAATATCCAAACCAGCCAATAATTTCAACATTCCAAAAAAGCTTGAATGCTGGAACCATGATTTTGTCAGGCTTCTATAGGCAGCTTCATCCGGCGCTATTTCTTTTAGAATGGCATAATCTGACCTTGAATGTGCTATCATGTCAACTGAGTTGATTACAATTGCTGTGAGATGGCTCTGAGCATAAGTAAGTATATTACCTTCAATTTTTTTACCAAATTCGGTTTCATGAATTTTAATGTAGTTTATAGGATTGTTGATTTTAATTTTCTTTCTTTTTAAATGCTCTTCAAGTAACTCCTTTTCAAACGCATTGGCTTTATGTTCTTCCGAGTTGGTTTCGCCAACCCACCATTGGGGATAATGTTTTTGTATATCGATAGGCATAAGCCCGGCAAAGATAGAATTTCTTGCGTAAGGAGTTGCTGTTGGAATTATTGAATTATAATAATCCTTTTGGAATGTGTAATATGGTTCTAATAACTCCTCCATCACCAGCCACTGATCTAATCTCATACAATCGATAACGAAAAATACAGTTGGTTTTTGATTCTTCAGTTGAGGAATTAAAAATTTTTCAATCACATCATGTGATAATGGGGGAGTGTCCTCTTCGTAACTCTTATTTACCCAATCATGGTAATTATCTTCTACAAATTTCGAGAAAGATGCATTAGCTTCACGCCACTGGTCTCTCAGAGTCTGTTCAAATCCCAACTCTGGACTTTTATCAAGTTCCATAGACCAGGAACCTTATTTTCCTTGATTCAAGATGTTTTTTTATTGCTGCCAGTATTTGTGTAGGATTGACCGGTTTAGTTAGGTAATCATCTATTTTCTTACCGATTGCTTCTTCCATAACGCTTTCAGCTTCATTTTTTGTTACCATGACAATCGGTGTGTAAGGATTTGTTTCTTTTAGGATTGGTAAAGTATCTAATCCGCTCATACCTACCATTGATTCATCGAGGAAAATTAAATCGAAAGATTTTTGCTTAACAAGCTCAACTGCATCTTCCCCGTTGGTAACTTGTTCTACCGTGTATCCCCTTTGTTCAATTAAAATAATGTGTGGTTTCAACAAATCTATTTCGTCATCTATCCAAAGAATCTTCCCTTTTGGATTTTCCATATTATTCCTAAATTATTTGTTAATAAATATTACTTATAATCAAATATAGATAAGCAATAAGCAGATACACCCATTATTTTAATAAAATTTTAAGTGTAGAAGGAGTTTTCATGAATTTATTGTTTGTTAACATTTAGGATTACAATTTTTTATTAATAATTTAGTTTAATACTTAACTTTATTAATAATATTTTTTTGTTTTTTATGAATTTGCAAAAGCTGACGTTAAAATCGCAGGAAGCCATACAGACTGCAGGAGAAATTGCACAAAGTTATAATAACCAGGCTATTGAGGAAGTGCATTTATTTGCGGCAATGATTCAGGACGAAGGTGGATTAATACCTGAAATTCTGATGAAACTTGGAATAAATATGGCTTTTATAAAAGTCAAAGTACATGAAGAATTGGAAAAAATTTCAAAAGTTACCGGTAACTCTCAGCAATATATTTCACAGTCTTTAGCGCGAATTTTTGATGAAGCGGAAAAAGAAGCTAAAAATCTTAAAGATGAATATATTAGTACTGAACATATTTTAATTGCTTTGACTCTTATTGATACCAGGATTTCTCAGCTTTTGAAAAGTAATGGAGTAACAAAGGAAAATATTTATAAAGTACTTAAAACTTTACGTGGAGGTCATAGGGTAGTGGACCAAAATCCTGAAGATAAATACCAGGCTCTCAAACGATATGGAAGACAGTTGAATGAAGAAGCCAAACTGGGTAAACTTGACCCCGTTATCGGAAGAGAAGAAGAAATCAGGAGGGTTCTACAGGTACTATCGAGAAGGACAAAAAATAATCCAATTTTAATAGGTGAGCCTGGTGTTGGTAAGACAGCAATAGTTGAAGGAATTGCACACAGGATAGTCGCTGGTGATGTGCCGGAGACATTGAAGTCCAAACAGGTAGTTACTCTTGACCTCGGAGCACTTGTTGCAGGGACAAGCTTCCGGGGGCAATTCGAGGAAAGATTAAAAGCAGTAATAAAAGAGGTGACCGATTCCGCTGGACAAATAATACTCTTTATTGATGAAATACACAATTTGATTGGTGCAGGTGCAACTACAGGAAGTATGGATGCGGCTAATATACTTAAGCCGGCTCTTGCAAGGGGAGATTTGAGATGTATTGGTGCAACAACTATAGATGAATATCAAAAATATATTGAGAAGGATGCTGCTCTCGAAAGACGGTTTCAGAAAATATTAGTCGAAGAACCAACAATTGAAGACACAATTTCGATTCTCAGGGGATTAAAGGAAAGATATGAAATCCATCACGGTGTAAGAATTACAGATTCTGCAATTGTGGCAGCCTCAGAATTATCATCCCGATATATTACCGACAGGTATTTACCGGATAAGGCGATTGACCTGATTGACGAATCTGCAAGTAAACTCAGAATGGAAATTGATTCTATGCCTGCCGAACTGGATTCAATAGAAAGAAAAATCCGGCAGTTGGAAATTGAAAAACAAGCTCTTTTGAGAGAAATCGGCAGTAAATGAAAAAAATATGAAAATGCAAAATGAATGATTATATTTGTTTGTTTTGATAATTAAATTTTTCAGAGAATTTATGATAACTCTTACTAAAATTGATAATAGCCCAATTACAGTTAATGCGGACGAAATTGAAATAGTCGAAACTTTCCATGATACAACAGTTAGTCTGAAAAGCGGCAAAAAACTTATTGTACAGGAATCTGCCGATGACATCATTGCCAAAGTGATTTTTTACCGTCAGCTTTGTTATTCATCATATTTGAACCAGCCTGATATTAAATCTGTGAATAGCCTTTGAGAAATGAAATATTATCCTGTTTGTTTCGGAATGAAGTTCAATGTGTTCAGGATAATTGTGATTCCATTTATGTTTTTTCTTTTTATTAATCAGTTAAAATCGCAGGACTCTACTTTATTTATAACAGATTCAATTCCAATTAAGTCAATATATTTCAATTCTTCAAAACTTGAAAATACATTTATTCTAAATAATACTGCAAATTTTGAAGTTGGACTTTTTGAAGGCAAATTAATCTTTGAACAGAAATATAACGGTAGTTCAAGGAAAATACCAAAAACTATACATGTAAAAATTAATGATACTGAATCTAAAGACTCATCATATACCATAATTGAAAATTCAGACCTCGAAGATTATGAATTGAAATTTTTATTTCCTGTTTGGAATTCGTTGAATTTTATAATTAATCATAATCTGAATTATTATTCTTTTTCAGGTGAAATCGGAATAAATAAAATGGAAAAATTAAATGGTTCTGCAGGTTTTAGATATTTATTTAATAATGAATCATTCATTGAGTTCTCAGGTGGACTCGAAAAAAATAATGTAGCAACTCTCAGTTATTCAGGTAAATTATTTAATATTGAAGGTTATTTGACAGATATTTATATTGAGGATTATTTAATTCAAACAAAATTGAAAGGGAATTATTCGGATTTAACCAAGAACAGAAAAAACATGAATATAGATTTGAAATATTTGATGAATAAAAAATTTGATTCTGAAGATGATATTGATTTTGAGATGTATTACAAATTATCATATATTGATTATTTACCTTCAATAAAAACCGGTAACAGTGATTTTAACGAGATTGAAACGAGAACAGAAAATATTATTGGTTCATTATTAAATATCAATTTTGCTTTGTCGAATTCTCTGTTCGGATTATTAAATTTGACAATTGAGAAATCCTGGTATGAAAAATTTTATAAAACTTATTATGTTGAGTATAATTATACTGGTATTTCTAAATCCTTAAATAAATTTAATTTGTCTTTCTTGGCAGAAGAGAAATATAAAACAAGTGATTTTGTACAAATAGCGGGATTGTATTTTCAATTACAATCTAAAGTTAGCGAAGTTGCTAATACAAGAAATATTAATGATTATGAATATAATATTCTCAAAAAAGAAGAAGCTATGTTTGATGAAGATGTAAATACTACAAAATTATATTTTCAGACTATTTGGATGCCGAATAATAATGAAATACTAAAATTAGATTATTCTGTTTCATTAACGCAAAATAATACACCCAGTATATTTGAATACTCAGACAGAGATGAATACAATTCTTTTGTAAATTTGACATTTCAACACAAATTCAATGATAATCTCAGATTTAGTCTTGGAAGTTATATACAGTTAAAACACCTTGTTTATATTAAATCCCAGAGTAGTGCCAATAATAACTGGGAGAGAGATATTAGTTTTAAACCTGGAATCAATTGGAATACAAATTATTTTAAAATGAATCCGGGATTTGAATTACTTGTAAAGTATATTTCATATGATTTTGAATCTGATACAATACCTTACCCAAGAAGTTCAAGTAACAGGATAATCAAATACCAGGATTCTATTACCATAAAATTCTGGAAATCATTATCTTTGCAAATAAATGTAAATTTAATATATTATGAAATCGGCGTATTTTATTGGAATGATTTTTCAGAAACTCCTACTACGAGTAATTTTGAAAAATATATCAAAGCTATGTTGTTGACAAGTTATATGAATAATAGTGTAAATATCGGGTTGGGAGTCAAATACTATAATACAATAAATAAAAGCTTATTAAAGTTTTCTGAAAATGATAATTCATTAGAAAATAAGTACATATCTATCGGACCTGCTGTTGATTTATCATTTAATTTCCCTTCCGGTTCATATATTACATTACAAGGATGTTACGAATTTCAGAATGTTAATTACACAATTTATAAATTAATACCGATTTTTCATTTAAATACGAAAATAGTATTATGAACGATCAATCAAATTGTCTCGATATACATTTTTCAAAAAAATTGAGCAGTGAAAGGAAATCCCTTAAACTTGTTGAACCTTTATTAAAAGAAATCAAACAGAAATTTAACATTGATGAAGAATTATATTATAATCTTGTAATTACTGTTACTGAAGCAGTTAACAATGCAATTATTCATGGCAATAAATTTGATATGAATAAATATGTCAGTATTAATGTGAATTGCGACAGTAAATTATTAACGGTGACTGTTAAAGACCAGGGGAAAGGTTTTGATTTGAATTCAATAGAAAGCCCATTATTACCTGAAAATCTTCTTAAAGAAAGCGGAAGAGGCATATTCATTATCAGGAAAATTGCAGATAAAATTAAGTATAACTTCTCAGAAGAAGGAACAGAATTACAACTGTTTTTTTACCTGAAAAGTTGAGTATTTAATGTTTTTAAGCTGGATTTTATTTATTTCTTTTAAAGCAGTAATTTAAAGTTTATCTTTGTACAAAAGGGCTAATTAGGGAATATAAATTTATAAGTAATATGTCGGCTAATCGCTTTATCGAACAGGAAAAAATCAGGAAAAGTTTTTTTTTGCCTCTCGGAATAACCGAATCGAAATGTGTTTATTTTATTAATGGGATTTTTGGAATTGGGAAAAGCAGGTTTTTAAAACGTTTTCTTAATGAAGCAGTAGAAAAGAAAGTTGTCGATTCTGTTTTTTTTATAGATAATGAAGTAAAGCCCAGAAATTTTTATGAAATATTCAAATCTGCCAATGATAATTTTATTTCTTCAGACGAAACTTTCGAGAAATTTACACATGCTGAATCTGATTACAATCTTACAAGATTTAATGAAATTCTTGAATTATTAGAGAAAAAAGATGAAGGTCTTTGTGAAGATATCAGGTATAACTCCTCATTAATTTCTGAAACAGATTACATTTTAAATGATAATCAAGCAAATATAAGAATAATAGATGAGCAGTTACTTGATAATTATATAGACAAAAAAGGTGATAAAAGACTTGTTCTGGATATGTACAGGGTTTCTATCGAAGCTTTTATTGTCGATTTAATGAATTATTATTTTCCCTGGGAAAATGTAGGGGACGACTTTGAAAGGTTTTACTTTGATAATGAACCAAAAAAAATATTAATAGCTTTTGATAAATTATAGTAATAATAAGAGTTTTTCCGATTTTATTTCTTATAATATTTCTTATATTAAGGAGAACACTAAAATTTCAAAATATCTTGATATAAGATATATTATCTCATCCCGCGAAGACTATTTAAATAAATTATCTTATTCATATAATTGGAATAAATACGAATCATTAATCAACTCGGTTGAACTTCAACCGTTTGATGATAATGATTTGCAGGATTTATCTGACGAACTGAAAGTGAAAATAAATGAGCCTGATGTGATTATCAAATTGTCAAAAGGACTTCCTGCATTAATAGTATCATATATCGAATATTTTGATTTGACTGGGAGTGAACAAATTAAACTCCAATTATTGGATTTGGTTGTAAAAATTATATTGAAAGGAATTGAGGAAAATCAAAAAGACTGGATTATTTGTTCTTCATTTCTGAATGAATTCGATGAAAAAGGATTAAGATGTTTTAATCTCATCGGTAATGATTATAATAAAGCTTTCATCTTTTTAAGCAATAAAAATTCAATTGCAGAATCAGTAAATGGCGGTAATAAAGTAAAAATAAAACCGGTAATCAGGGAATTTATAACAGAATATTTAAAGGAGACTCAACCTGAATTTTATAACGAGTGTATTTCGATTGCAAATACATATGAAAATGTAAAGGAAATAGTTGATAAGTTTGCAAATGTTGAATTGAATGTAATCAGAAGTTTTGCCTATTTTAAATCATTTGATTCCGAAATGGCATTGGAAGAAACTTTCAAGTCAGATTTGCATCTTGCAAAAGAAGTTTTACATAATCAGTCCGAATGTTTTCTGAAAAATAAATGTACTTTTACATTGAAACCGGAAATCTCCGAAAAGCTAGATGAATACAATAAAGTTGTTGATGGACAGAAATATGAAATGAAAAAACAGCTTGTTAAAGATTCCTGGCAAAAATTGTCTGAAGAATTGCTCAAAAAACAAAATGAATTTTCTAATGAACTTGAGAAAATAAAATCGGAATCATCTGAAATTGATTCCGTTGCTAAAGTACTCCGCCAGGAATACGAAAAAGAACAATCGGAATTTCTGGAGATTGAAAACACATTAATTGAAATGAGACGCGAAACATTATTTTTCACAAAAAAAAGTAATATATCAGCAGGATTAATTTGTCTCACCTTAACGGTTATCCTTGGATTAATTACAAATTTCTTTCCCGATTTTTTCAAAGACCTGAATAGCGGGAATAAGGAATTGTACAATATTCTATATATATCATCTTATACATTTTCGATATTATTCGGAATACTGACTATTGTCTATTTAATTAAAGAGATTAATTTATTCACCAGGAAAGATGAATATAAGCAATTGCAGGAAGATATTAACTCACTTGAGGAGGAAAACAATCAGCGTCAGAAAAAGATGAGAGCGAATAAAGATATAAGAACAGATTCGGAAATTAAATTATCTGAAATGCAATTAAGAACAAAACTCCTTGAAAGTGAGTTAGAATCTATAAAGATGAAACTCGATGAACCATTCATTTAATTATGGATATAACCTTGTAATTATCCAATTACCCTTGTCATTCTTATTATATTGAAGTCTGTCGTGCAACCGGCTTTCTCTTCCCTGCCAAAATTCAAATGCAGTTGGTATCAACTTGTAACCGCCCCAGTTGGGGGGCAAAGGTACATTAACAGGATACTTAGTCATGTATTGAACAACTTTTCTAATTAATTTGAACCGGCTTGATAGCGGTGAACTTTGTTTGGATGCCCATGTACCAAGCTTGCTTGTGTATGGTCTCGTCTGAAAATATTTGTCTGATTCTTCTAAGCTTAATTTTTCAATCCTGCCTTCAATTCTCACCTGCCTTTCCAATTTATCCCAAAAGAATAGCATTGCTCCAAATGGATTTTCAGCTAATTCTTTTCCCTTCCTGCTGTCATAGTTAGTATAGAAAACAAACCCGGATTCATCGAACTGTTTAAGGAGTAATACCCTTGAAGATGGCTTTCCTTCTTTGGTAGAAGTTGATAGAACGAAAGCAGTCGGCTCAAGCATTTCCATAGTCAACATTTCATCGAACCATAATTTGAATTGTTCAAAAGGATTGACTTTAGCGGATTTCTCACTGAAACTTCCTTTCGTATAATCTCTGCGTAAATTTGAGATGCTTTTATTTATTTCCATAATTGATTAAATTAAAGCACAAATAACCCCGGACCTGAGCCCGGGGTATTTAATGAAAAATCATTTAACCAGATTCATTTTTCCTGTCTCTGTTCCGGTTACAGTAAATAATTTGATATAATATACGCCTTGAGGTAAAAATGTACCGTCAAATTCAGTAATATATGTTCCTTCATCCATTTTTGTATCGGTCAGTGTGCATAATTCAATACCAAGCGAATTATACACTTTCAATTGGGTAAATCCTGATTTTAATACATTGAATATTATATTGGTTTTTCCATTGAAAGGATTTGGATAATTCGATAATTTAACCGAATAATTGCTTGGTAATACTTCTATAACAGAGGTAATACTATCAATTGTATGAAATCTTCTCTTTCCTGACCAATCGCTTTCCCCGGTCTCATTGACTGATTTTAAACGCCAGAAGTAATTTAAATCATGGTATAATTTACCTGAAGGAACTGTATAATTTGTATCAATTATACCGGTTGCATTTATTATTGGCTCCATAAAATCATTGGTAGCTGATACCTGGAGAGTATAAGTATCTGCAAACAAAACTTTATTCCATATCAAAGTCGGAGTCAATGAAATGCTGTCCTTAGCAGTAGGGGGATAAACCTGAATAGGAATGTCAGGTGCTGCACCGGCAGTGGTGAAACTCCATACAGGCGACCAGCCGCTTTCACCACCTTCATTACTGGAGGACACCTTCCAATAGTAAGTCGTATATGGCTCTAAACTTGCTAAACTATAATGATAATCAGTTACATCCGGGTCATCAATTACCCATGATGTAAAATTTGATAATTTTGAGACGATTATTCTGTATTTATATGCCCTTTGTGCCGGATTCCACTGCAGTTCAGGACTTGTACTGACTTCCGTGGATGCATCAGGAGGCATAAATAGTACAGGGTCATCAGGTTTTGCCATACCTTTATTATTCAGATTAAACCAATAAGAATAATTTTTTAATGTACCGTTGACATTCACATTTTTTATTGCTACACTGTAAGTTTTTCTATCCTGAAGACCAGAAGCTTTCCAAGACAATTGATTCGGGACACCTCCCCAAAACAAATTGTCATCAACAGTTTTAGAAATTACAGGAATATTTTGCTGGTTTTCATCTTTCATTTCAATTGTTGCGTTGGAATAATCTACATTTTGATTACTGCTCCACGATGTTTTATCATAAAATACTGAGAATGATAGAAACCATGATTTATCGAAATATTTAATTGGATAATCCTGAAAAGGTACTGCAACGAAATCGCTGTTCCAATCACTTATATTTTGGTCAGTTGTCCCTCCCCATTTAAAATTCATTGAAGTGGAATAAGGATATTGTGATGTTACTTTTGGTGGACCATCACATCTTCCGAAAGAAAATGATCTTAAAAATGGATTTATAATTGCTCTTCTATGTCCGAGTGATATAACAGAATTATCAATCATCCAATTTTCAACACTTTCGAGTGTTGTTGGTGCCTGGCTTGGACTATTATACCAGGAAATGTACAAATTACTTGCAGCAGCACCCTGAGCTCCATCATTGGTATAGCATTGCCATGATTGAGTTGGATTATGGTCAATTGTACTGTTAGCAACCATTATTAATGTTGTAGCTTGTGATTGAACATCAGCGCTATTATCGTAAGTAACAGGTTTTAACCCATTCAAACTTCTTAGGTAATTAACAGTATCGAGGACTAACTTTTTTTCAGATTGTTTTAACACTCCGGGGTTGCAATTTGCCACGTTTGGAGGACTGTCGTAATATACATCCCAATTCTGTGCATTTAGATTTTTCTGAAGAAAAATTGAGGATATCAATATAATTGTAATCAATAACAATTTAATTAACAGGTAAAATTTAGATTTCATTTTCTCACCAAAATTTATTCAATAAATTATATTTCTACATTTTCATAAAATGGAGTAAAACACTCAATATTTATTGAGTGCAAATTAAAAAAAAGTTAGGATTAAAATGAAAAAATCGGATTAGAATTGTATTAAATTATTATGAGACTAATTTTCTTGTCATTCTGAACGCAGACGAATTTTTTATTCCAAATGGAATATCTAATATTTTCATTCCGTTACACTACATTCAGAATGACATGATTTATAGTTTAATTAGTGTCCGATTAACTCTTTATAAGCTTTTACATCGAGTAAGTCGTTTGCTTCGGAAGGATTTGTCATCTCTATTTCAACCATCCATCCTTCGCCGTATGGGTCCTGGTTTACAACTTCAGGGTGGTCATTCAAACTCCTGTTCACATCGAGTACTTTACCGGTAACGGGAGCAAGCAAATCTGCAACTGTTTTAACAGCTTCGATTGTACCGAATGATTCTCCTGCTTTTACGAAAGTTATATCTTCGGCAATATCAATATAAACAACGTCGCCAAGTTCTCCTTGTGCATGGTCGGTGATTCCGACTGTTCCTTTGCTACCTTCAACTTTTAACCATTCGTGGTCAGTTGTGTACTTTAAATTTTCCGGGAAATTCATATTAACTCCAAATTTTTTTTACAATGTTTTCCAATCTATTCTTTCAAGATATTTAGTATCAATGTTACCTGCAATAAAATCAGGATTTTGCATCATTTTCTGATGGAATGGTATTGTTGTTTTGATACCTTCAATAATAAATTCATCTAAAGCCAGCTGCATTTTAGCAATAGCACTATCTCTTGTTGGTGCAAAAGTAATGAGTTTTGCCACGAGTGAATCATAATATGGAGGTATTGTGTAACCTGTATAAATGTGTGAATCAACTCTTACTCCATGCCCACCCGGGAAATGAAGGCTTTCAATTGTACCGGGATTAGGTCTGAAGTCATTGAACGGGTCTTCGGCATTGATCCTGCATTCAATAGCATGCATTTTCGGTTCACTCGGTTCAATAGACAATTTCTCACCGGATGCTATTTTAATCTGCTCTTTTATTAAGTCAATATCAAGAGATTCCTCTGTAACGGGATGTTCAACCTGAATCCTTGTATTCATTTCCATAAAGTAAAAATTTCTTTGGTCATCAACAAGAAATTCAATTGTTCCGGGACCGTAATAATTGACCGCCATAGCCCCAAGAGTTGCAGCATTGCCCATTGCACTTCTTAATTCAGGTGTTACAATAGTTGACGGAGCTTCTTCGATTAATTTCTGATGTCTTCTCTGTATCGAACATTCTCTTTCATTTAGGTGGATTGTATTGCCATGTTTGTCACCTATCAACTGGATTTCAATATGGCGTGACCCTATTACTAGTTTTTCAATATATAAATCCGGATTGTTAAAAGCAGATTCAGCTTCGTACCTTGTCATGCTGAAGGCTTTTTCGAGTTCATTGTCATCATTAACGAGACGCATACCTTTGCCGCCGCCGCCGGCAACTGCTTTCAGTAATATAGGGTATCCTATTTCTTTAGCTATTTTTTTTGCTTCCTTTTCAGTATTAACAACACCTTCACTTCCGGGAACAACCGGAACACCGGCATTCCTCATAGTTTCCTTTGCGACTGATTTATTACCCATTTTCTTTATAGATTCAGAGGAAGGTCCTATGAATGTAATGCCGCAGGCATTACAAATTTCCACAAATGAATCATTCTCGGCTAAAAATCCGTAACCTGGATGTATCGCATCTGCATTTGTTATTTGTGCTGCCGCAATAATTGATGGGATATTCAGGTAGCTTTCTTTTCCTGATGGAGGACCTACACAAACCACTTCATCGGCAAATCTAACATGAAGAGATGTTTTATCTGCAGTAGAGTAAATCGCAACCGTTGGTATTTTCAGTTCCTTGCAGGCTCTGATAATTCTTAATGCAATTTCGCCTCTGTTGGCAATCAGGATTTTTTTTATCATTCGATTTACTCAGATTCGGAAAATAAATTAATCGGGTTTAATTATGAATAATGGCTGATTGAATTCAACCGCTTGTGCATTTTCAATTAAAATCTTTACGACAGTACCTGAAATATCACTTTCGATCTCATTCATCAGTTTCATTGCCTCGATTATGCACAAAGTATTACCTGCAGAAACGTGAGTACCAATCTCAACGTATGGTTCCGAATCAGGTGAAGGTGCTTTATAAAATGTTCCAACAATCGGAGAATAAATTGTATGAAGTGATGATTTAGTTTCATGTTGTCCCGGTTCAGATTCTCTATTTGTTTTTGTATTATCAGCCACGATATTATTCGAGGAAATTACAGAATTTGCCTGGTTAGATTCAACATTATTAGCAGGTG
>JACRLY010000015.1:40747-46149 GCA_016219595.1 Ignavibacteriota bacterium
GCTCTTATTTTCCCTGTTCTTTGCCAGTTTAATTTTTATTCCTTCTTCTTCAATGGTCATTTCTGCCATATTACTGTCATCAAAAATTCTGATGACCTTTTTGAGGTAGTTTAAATCCATATTTCCTCATATTATTTGTGATTGAAGAGCAATAACTTTTACTAAAAAATTAAAATTTATTCTTTAACCCGTTCGATATATGTTCCGTTTTTAGAATCAACCCTGATAAAATCTCCTTCATTTATGAATAAAGGAACTTGAACAGTAGCCCCGGTTTCCAGGGTTGCAGGTTTCAATACATTAGTAGCTGTATCACCTTTAACACCCGGTTCCGTATGTGTAATTTTTAAATTTACATGAGGCGGCAAATCAACTGCAATAACAGAATTATTAAAAAATGCAAGCTGTGCTTCCTGATTCTCCTTTAAAAAATTAATTCCAATTCCGATTTTTTCAGGTTCAACCGGAATTTGTTCATAAGTGTCATTATCCATGAAGAATAAAGTTGTACCATCATTATATAAATACTGATAGTTCTTTCTTTCAACACGTGCAAATTCAATTGATTCACCTGACCGGAAACGGTTTTCCGAAAGCTTACCGGATTTCATGTTTCTCATTTTCACCTGGTAAAATGCTCTAAGATTACCGGGAGTTCTGTGTTCTGATTCCAGAACAGTATGTAAATCTCCGTTATATATTATGACCGCACCCGGTCTTAAATCTGCTGTAGTACCCATAATTAAGAATTTATTTTAACATAATTAATAAATTGAGGTGCCTGTCGGAATCGAACCAACGTAGGAGGTTTTGCAGACCTCTGCCTAACCACTCGGCCAAGGCACCTTTTTAAAGGACTACAAAATTAGGAATAATATCATGAAAAATCAAATGAAATTTATCATTGCCGCTTTCACCGAACTTGTTAGAATATAATAATATAACGGACATTTATAAATATTTCACCCCGAATTTTACCCAAAATTTCTTAATTTGATGTCTTATTTATAACAAATTTTAGAAAAAGGGTTTGGTTAATGAGAACTGTTATTGAGCCATTTAAAATTAAGTCTGTTGAGCCTATTGCATTAACTACGAGAGAACAAAGAGAAAAACTAATTAAAAATGCTTTTTACAATACTTTCTATTTGAAATCAGAAGATATAACCATAGATTTATTGACTGATAGCGGTACTACTGCTATGAGCGCTAAACAATGGGGTAAGATAATGGAAGGTGATGAGTCATATGCCGGGTCAAAGAGTTATTATAAGTTTGAAAATGCGGTAAAAGATTTTACAAATTTTAAACATATTATTCCCACTCACCAGGGAAGGGCTGCGGAAAGAATCCTTTTCTCAGTTCTTGGTGGAAAAGGTAAATATATTCCAAACAACACACATTTCGATACAACTAGGGCAAATATTGAATATGCCGAAACAACAGCTGTTGATTTACCCGGTGAAGATGGCACAAATCCCGAAAAATTAGGTGATTTTAAGGGTAATTTAAATATAGCAGCCCTCGAAACGCTAATCAAAAAAGTTGGCAAGGAAAATATTCCCGTTTGCATGCTGACTGTAACTAATAACAGTGGTGGTGGTCAGCCGGTTTCCATGAAAAATATTAGAGAAACGAAAAATTTACTAAAAAAATACGGAATACCTCTTTATCTTGATTGCTGCCGATTTGCTGAAAATGCGTATTTTATTAAAATGCGTGAAAAGGGATATAAAAATAAATCAATTAAGGAAATTACGAGAGAAATGTTCTCTTATGCCGATGGTTGTACAATGAGTGCAAAAAAGGACGGTCTCTCGAATACTGGGGGATTCATTGGTACAAATGATGATGAAATAGCAGGTAAAGCAAAAACACTTTTAATAATTACTGAAGGATTTATTACTTATGGAGGCCTCGCAAGACGTGACCTCGAAGCTCTTGCTGTTGGTTTTGAAGAAGTTTTTGATGAAAATTATCTTAAATACAGAATTGAGCAAGTAAAATATTTCGGTGATAAACTTATGGAATCAGGAGTTCCTATTCTTGTCCCTACAGGTGGACATGCTGTTTACCTCAATGCAAAGCGGTTTGCATCTCATATTAAACCTGAACATTATCCGGGTCAGAGTATTACCTGCGAAATTTTTAAAGTCGGTGGAATAAGAGTTGTCGAAATTGGTTCAGTTATGTTCGGAAAAAAGGATGCAAAAGGAAAACATATTGCTCCGCCAATGGAATTAGTACGCTGTGCTGTGCCCCGGAGAGTATACACAAATACTCATATTGATTATACAGTAGAAGCAATAACCGAGGTTTATAAAAACAGGAAGAAATTAAAAGGGATGAAAATATCCTGGGAACCTGAATTCCTCAGGCACTTTACTGCAAAATTTGATTATATTTAATTATAACAGATAAATATTTTTATTATTGGAACTGACTATTAATTAGAGATTAATTCTTACGTCTTTGCATTTCATTATTTTTGAATTATTAATTTTAGCTGTTGATTATGACATCGAGTGAAATAAGACAATCATTTTTAGATTTTTTCAAATCGAAAGAACATAGAATTGTTCAGAGTGCTTCTGTTATACCGCACGGAGACCCGACTTTGCTGTTTACAAACGCCGGTATGAATCAATTCAAGGATGTTTTTTTGGGAACAGGAAAACGCGATTATATGAGAGCAGCCGATACTCAAAAGTGCATTCGAGTGAGTGGAAAACACAATGACCTCGAAGAAGTGGGATTCGATACTTATCATCACACTTTCTTTGAAATGCTCGGTAACTGGAGTTTTGGTGATTATTATAAATCCGAAGCTATTGAGTGTGCATGGGAATTATTGACCCATGTATGGAAACTTGATAAGAATCGATTATATGCGACTGTTTACAGGACGGACGATGAAGCTTTTGAACTTTGGAAGAGGTACCTTCCCGAATCGAAAATATTAAGATTCGATGAAAAGGATAATTTCTGGGAAATGGGAGAGACAGGTCCCTGCGGACCTTGCAGTGAAATTCATTATGACAGAACACCTGATTTATCCGGGGTAAAACTTGTCAATGCAGGTACACCGGATGTGATTGAAATATGGAACCTGGTATTTATTCAATATAACCGAAAGCAAGGCGGGATACTTGAAAATTTGACAGCAAAGCATGTCGATACCGGTATGGGTTTCGAACGTATCTGTGCTGTTATTCAAGGAAAGTCATCCAATTATGATACTGATGTTTTCATGCCTTTGATTAATGAAATTGAAAAATTATCCGGCAGAAAATATTCGACTGAATTAAAAAATCCTGATGGTGTTGCGATGAGAGTCATAGCAGACCATATCAGAACTCTTTCTTTTGCTATTGCCGATTCTGCGTTACCAAGTAATGAAGGCAGGGGATACGTACTTAGGAGAATATTAAGAAGAGCATCGAGATTTGCTAAAAATATTGGATTCACGGAACCTGTTTTATTCAAACTTGTGCCCGTTTTATTAAATACTATGAAGGATGTTTTTCCTGAATTAATAAGTAATCAAAATATTATAGCAAAGGTAATCAAGGGAGAGGAAGAAAGCTTTCTTCAGACATTAGAAAGAGGATTGGAGAAATTTGAAGATATTAAGAATAAACTTCAGAAAGAAAATAATAAAATTATATCGGGAGACGATGCATTTCAATTATATGATACATTCGGTTTTCCTTTTGATTTGACTGAACTTTTAGCCCGTGAAAATAACTTTACTGTCGACAAGCAAGGTTTCGAAATTAATATGGAACAGCAACGGGAACGTTCAAGGAATGCAAGAAAATCTGTGACTCAGGATGTTGAAATACAAGATATAAAAGAAAAATCTGTTTTCACCGGTTACGTTGAATTAACGACCGAAGCAAAGGTTTTGTTTGTCAAAGGAAATCAAATAGTTCTTGATAGAACCCCATTTTATTCCGAGAGCGGCGGACAAATATCAGATACCGGAACAATTACACTCGGGGGTGAAAAATATAGAGTAAATGATGTTCGGAAAAATGGAGATGCAATTATTCATTTCTGTGATTCAGATGTTGAATCACTTATTGGTGAACCGGCACTTGCTGAAGTTGATTCGGACAGAAGAAGAAACATAATGAGGAATCACTCAGCCACACATCTACTTCATGAGGCTTTACGCCAAATTCTCGGCGAACATGTCAAACAGGCAGGTTCTCTTGTTGCTCCTGATTATTTAAGATTTGATTTCAACCATTTTGAGAAAGTGAATAATGACGATTTGAAGAAAATAGAATCGATTGTAAATGAAAAGATTTTCCAAAATATAGAAGTAAAAACCGATGTTCTTCCAATAGAAGAAGCTAAGAAAAATCCCAGGACAAAGATGTTCTTTGGAGATAAGTACGGCGATATTGTGCGAGTTGTGAAAATGGATGAAAATTTTTCCCGCGAATTTTGCGGCGGCACTCATGTGAAAAACACAAGTGAAATCGGGTTCTTCAAAATTGTATCCGAATCTTCTATCGCTGCGGGAGTGAGGAGAATTGAAGCTATTACCGGGAAATCGTTAGAAGAATATATTAACAACACTCAGGAAAAATTATCGGGAAAGCAATCAGAAATCGAACTGCTACATGCCCAGATTAAATTACTTGAAAGGGAAATTGCGAAGAATAAAATCGGGGATATACGTTCTCAGATGCAGAATTGGATTAGCAATGCTAAAATAATAAATAATATCAGGATTGTTTCTCAGCAGATTGAAACAGAAGATATTGAACAATTGAGACAAATAGGTGAAAACCTCCGGGATGAATTTGGCAGCCAGGGAATCGGATTACTTGCCACAATTATAAATGAAAAAGTGCAATTGGTTTGTGTAGTAACAGACGATATAATGAAGAAATATCCGTCAGGAAAAATTGTGGGCGAAGCTGCTAAACAACTTGGTGGCGGGGGAGGAGGGAAACCTCATCTCGCAACAGCAGGAGGAAAGGACATATCAAAATTACCGGATTTACTGAATAATTTTCATTCGCTAATTGAGAAGATGATTTCATAGAAAATTATTCGTGTCATGTTGAACATAGTTTAACATCCAATTCAATAATCGAACACTAATAACACAGAGAAGACAGATATTCTCTGCTCACGTACTTGAAGTATGGGGTTAATGTATTTCAGGCAGAGCCGCAGAATCGCAATGTTTTTTGGTTAAATAAAGCCAAAAAGGTGCAGATTTGTGCATCCGGAGCAGATTTGACATCGTTTTCATTTTTTGAATTTTAAATTTAAACTCACCCGAAAAGAAATTCTGAATTATGAATGCTGAATTCTGAATGGCGGTTAAACTTAATTAATAATCCCTACCGGGCAATTCGTGAATTGCCCCTACAATAGTC
>JACRLY010000016.1 GCA_016219595.1 Ignavibacteriota bacterium
TTATCTAATAGTGATGGCTATATTTTTGCAGGTACCGGAGAAGATGGAATCTTAAAGACTACAGTTAATGGGACATGGTTAGAATCAAATAACGGCATTAATAATCTCGATGTGCAATCAATTGTTTATGATAAAGAAAATAATCTTTATGCTGGGACAATTACTTCAGGTTTGTTCAGCTCAAATAATGATTCACCTGTCTGGCAAAAATCAGGTATAGGTATCGATACAAAAAACATAATGTCATTATCGGTAGATTCGAATAATTATATATATGCAGGAACATATGGTGTTGGTGTATATAAATCCACAGATAAAGGCAATACATTTACTCAAATGAATGAAGGCTTAATCGATAAAAATATCTTTTCAATGGTAGTTGATACCGGCAATCATGTATTTGTCGGAACAGGAGGTTCAGGGATTTACATGTATGAACCGGATTCTTCGAAATGGATTAGACGAAATGATGGGCTGAAGCATCTTGTAGTATATTCTCTAAGTAAATCACAAAATGGATATTTATATGCCGCAACACCTGGAGGCGGTGTATTCAAATCCCAAAATAACGGTGATTCTTGGACACAGATTAATAGTAATCTAACTAATTTATTTGTCAATACAGTGGTGTCACTCAATGATACTACTTTAATCGTTGGCACACAAAACGCAGGAGCTTTTATTACGTATGATATTGGCAATTCATGGCAAAATATTGGATTGGCAGGAAAAGATATTCGTTCTATTGTTTTTGCACCGGATTCATTTCTTTATGTAGCCACACGTGACAATGGAATTTACAAAGCAAAACTTGATGATTTCAATTGGCAATTATTTAACGATGGATTAATTACAAATTCAACTCAATTTCTGATTTGTGACAAAAAAGGGAGATTATTTGCTGCACCACACCGTAATGGTATATATTATTATGAAACTATTACAGGTGTTAGTGATGTGTTTTTAAATAATAATTCGGAAATAGAAATCTATCCAAATCCAGCAACTGATAAAATTATTATTAAACTTAATCTTAAATATGGTTTTGATGAATTAATTTCTATTTATAATATTATAGGACTAAGTATAAAAAATTTAGAGATTAATACTTTACAAGATTGTTATGAACTGCAAATTGATTACCTCCCGGATGGAATTTATTTCATAAAATACAATAAGATAATCCAAACTTTTATAATATCAAAATAATTAAAAAATATATAAAATAAGATAAAACTAATTCGTTCATACGCATTAATTTTGAATCTGATAAATTATTCTTAGTTTATATGAAAATATATATATTACCCTACTTTGTTATTATTTCAATTTTAAATACTCTATTTGCTCAAGAAAATAAAATAGATATTCTAAAAGGTATCATCACTGGAAATGTAATATCTGCAACAACAAATAATCCATTAAAAAGCGTAACAATAAAAATCGAAGAAACAAAACTTGGTGCCTTGACTGATGCACAAGGAAAATTTACTATTAAAAATATCCCGGCTGGTGTATATACAGTTAAATTTTCAATTCTTGGTTATGAGACCTACAGCCAGTCAAACGTAATAGTTTCAACTGCTATGCCAATTCAATTAGAAGTTCAGCTTGTTGAAAAGGTTATTGAACTGGAAGGTGCAGAAGTTCGTTCATCTTATTTTATTAGATTGTCGGAAGCTGTATCAAGCACACAAACATTTAGTGGTGAAGAGATAAAAAGGACACCTGGAATTGGAGAGGATATTATACGCGCTACATCTCTTTTACCTGGTGTTGGTGTTACTTCTGCAGGAAGAAATGACCTTATTGTCAGAGGTGGAGCACCTTTTGAAAATTTATTTATTGTAGATAATATTGAAATTGCAAATATAAATCACTTCGGAACTCAAGGTACAAGTGGTGGTCCCCTATCATTAATCAATATTGATTTTGTGAAAAATGTAACATTTTCTGCTGGTGGATTTGGTGCTAAATATGGGGATAAAACATCGTCTATAACTAATATTACTTTGAGAAATGGAAATGAAGAGAGTTTTGGAGCTAAAGCAGTCCTTTCAGCAACCGGATTTGGTCTTAACTTCGAGGGTCCGATTTCCAATAATGGTTCATTCATTCTCGGCGCAAGAAGAAGTTATTTGGATTTCATTTTCAAAGCGGCAGTATTTGCTTTTATCCCTGAATATTGGGATTTCATTGGAAAAGCACGTTATAAAATTGATAATAATAATTCTCTTTCATTTCTTACGATAGGTGCTTTAGATGATGTAAGTCTTAATAATGAAAAACTCGATAATCGTTTTAAAAACAGTACTGTTGCCGTTCCAAATCAGAAACAATATTTTTCTGGTTTAACCTGGCAGCATTTATTAGGTAATGGTTTTATCAATGTTACACTTGGTGAGACATATTCTAAGTATTCTACTTTCCAGAATGACTCACTTTTAAATATAATTTTTAAAAACAATTCTTCAGAAAGTGAAACCTCACTTAAGTCTGAAATTGATTTAATGATTTCACCAAAACTGGAATTAATGTTCGGAAATCAGTTGAAGTGGGCTACTAATCTAGCCTATGACATTCTAATTCCGGGTTTTATGAGAACAGACTCCCTTGGTATTCCCAGTGAATTAGTTATAGATACAAATTTCACTGGTTACAAAAATTCAACATACGCTAGTGTGACGGCAGGTATTAGTAACTTCAAGATATCCTTAGGTGGGAGATTAGATTATAATAAATCACTCGAGAAACATTGGTATATTTCACCAAGAGGTTCAGTATTATATCAGTTAAACGAAGTATCTGCATTTACAATAAGTCTTGGTAGATATTATCAGTCCCCTTCATATATCTGGCTTCTCGGTGGTTCACCCGAAAAACTTAATTCTATTAAATCAGACCAAATAGTCTTAGGATTTGACCATACACCACGTGAAGATTTGAAGGTTCAAGTTGAACTATTTTATAAATGGTACGACAATTACCCTGCCCGATTGTATAGACCCACTGCTGTCCTTGCTCCTTCCGGTTTTGAAGATATATCATATGAAATCCCGTTCGGGCTTGAACCTTTGACAAGTAAAGGAGAAGGTTTTGCAAGAGGTTTAGAATTATTTATTCAAAAAAAACTTAGCGAAATTCCCGTTTCAGGTTTATTTAGTTTGACTCTTGGACAGTCGAAATTCAAATCATTAATCGGTAATTTCAGACCCGGTTCTTATGATGTACTGGCAATAATTAACTTAGCCTGTGCATGGAGAATAAACAACGAATGGGAAATATCAGCAAAATTCCGATATAACACAGGTCTGCCAACTACACCTTTTTTTACTGAAGGAGAAAATATCGGAAAACTTAATTTCAGCCAATATAATGAAGGTGAACGACTGCCCTCCAACCATAGTATGGATTTCAGGATTGATAAAATATGGAATTTAAAAAGTTTTATGATGGTTACATATGTAGATATTCAGAATCTATATGGTAAGAAAAATGTATCTGCTGTTAGATGGGACTATCGCAATAATGTACCAAAATACTCTACATCATTTGGGATACTTCCAAGTATAGGAATAGTAGCAGAATTTTAATATATTTATAAAAAAATTAAAAAAATCAATAATCAACATAAAATTTCGTCAAATTCAAACGTAAATTTTTTAATATTTATTATTTAAATCGGTGGATTATGCCTGAAAATCAAATCAAAAACAATCAATACGAATACAAAGCCGAGATGAAGCAATTGCTTCATTTAATCGTTCATTCACTCTATACTCATCCGGAAGTTTTCCTTAGAGAACTTATTTCAAATTCATCAGATGCTCTGAATAAAATAAGATTCAGGAGATTAACTGACAGTAATATACTCGAACCGGATTCAGAGCTGAAAATAAATATTGAAGTTGATGAAAAAGAAAATACTTTTTCAATTACGGATACTGGTATTGGTATGACAAAAGATGACCTCATAAGTAGAATAGGTACTATTGCCAGTTCAGGTACTCTTGAATTTTTAAAATCAATCAAGGAAGAAAATAAAAGCCTTGACGCCAATCTCATAGGTCAATTTGGAGTTGGTTTCTATTCTGTTTTCATGGTTACAGATGAAATAAATATAGAAACTACTTATGCGGATATCAATTCCAAAACACTGCTTTGGAAATCTTTGGATGAGGACAAATTTTCAATTGATGAAATTGAACAGAAGCCTAGAGGTACAAGGATATACTTCAAACTTAAGGATGAATTTAAAGAGTATGCTGCTGCATTGAAAATTAAGAATGTATTAAAGAAATATTCTAACTTTGTCGATTTCCCCGTTTATGTCAATGGTGAAAAAGTAAATATTGTCTCTGCACTGTGGCACAGGAAAAAGGATGAAGTAAAAGAAGAGGAATTAAATGATTTTTACACATTTATTTCTAATGATTCAAATCCTCCACTGGGACATCTTTTACTAAATATCGAAGGTATATTAAATTTCAAAGCATTAATTTATATTCCTGGAACGGCAGCTCCTACTCTATTCCAGGATGCATTGGATAAATCATTACAATTATATTCTAACAGGATTTTCATTCAGGATAATTGTAAGGAATTACTTCCTGACTATTTGAAATTTGTAAAAGGTATCGTTGATACCGATGAGTTGCCTTTGAATGTATCAAGAGAAGTAACGCAATCCAGCCCCGTAATTTCAAAAATTAAAAATGTTTTGGTTTCCAAAATACTTGGTCAGTTGGAGGATTGGGCTGAGAATGATAAATCAAAATATGACAAATTTTATAATAATTTCGGTTCATTATTAAAAACAGGTATCAATTCGGATTTCACACATAAAGACAAACTGATTGAATTATTAAGATTTGAAACTTCATTAAAATCCTCTGGTGAAAAAGTTTCTCTTAAGGAATATGTTCAAAGAATGGCTGAAAATCAAAAGGAAATTTATTATATAATGGGAGACCATAGGAATTTCATCGAAATGAATCCAAATCTCGAGTATTTCAGAAAGAATGAAATAGAGGTTATATATCTTACCGACCCTGTTGATGTATTCACTATCCCCTATATTTTTGAATATGATAAGAAACCATTGAAATCAATTGAAAAAGCAGATATTGATATTAATAAAAATGATGACTTGAATTCTTCCACAGAAAATCAAAATAATAATATTCTTGAACAATTTAAAAAAGTACTAAGCGACAAAGTTGAAGATGTTATTGAATCTAAACGGCTTGTGGATTCCCCGGTAACCCTTGTCGTTGGAAAACAAGGATTCGACCCGCAAGTTGAAAAAATGATGCAGTATATTGATAAAAACTTCACTCATTCGAAAAGAATATTGGAAGTTAACGTATCCCATTCAATAATCAAAAACTTAACAGGATTGTTGATTGAGGATAAGAACATAGAACTCATTAATAATTCTATATTGCAATTATTCGAAGGAGCATTACTTTTGGAGGGGAAATTGTCATCACCAAATGAATTTGTCAAAAGAATGAATGAATTTATAGATTTATCTACTAAAAGCTGATTTAATTATGTTTTTTTTCATAAAATTAATGTTTTTCAAAAAAGTAGTTGAAGTCGCCTACCTAAATATTGTATTTTTGTAAGATGATAAAATTCCAAAAAAATAAAAACAGGATTATTAATTCCTTTATTCCTGCGTACAATAGAAACTAAATCATTATTATTTAATCAGCTTCATAAATTATTGGGACAGAATTGAAATGAAATTATCAGAATTTAAGTACAGTATAGCTAAAAATCTTATTGCAAAATTTCCGGCTGAACCCAGGGATAAATCAAAATTAATGGTTCTCAACAGACACAATGGAAAAATTGAAGAAAGAGTTTTCGAAGATATTATAGATTATTTGAATAAAGGAGATTGCCTGGTTGTCAATGAAACTAAGGTTTTCCCTGCTCGTTTATTTGGAAAAAAAGAGAAAACAAATGCAAAAATTGAAGTAATGCTGCTCAGGGAATTAAAATCCGAAGAAAGAATTTGGGACGTTCTTGTCGAACCTGCCCGTAAAGTTAGAATCGGTAATAAGATTTACTTTGACAACAATAAATTCAATTGCGAAGTTATTGACAATACTACTTCAAGGGGAAGAACTGTCAGATTCAGTTATGATGGAAATCTCTTCAAAATAATTGAAAAAATCGGAGAAATGCCTCTTCCGGAATATATTAAAAGAGAACCCACCGAACATGATAAAAAAACTTATCAATGTGTATTTGCAAATAAAAATTATCTTGCTTCCATTGCTCCTCCTACTGCCGGATTGCACTTTACTGAAGAATTACTGAAAGAAATTGAATCAAAAGGTATAAGGGTTGCTAAAGTTTTATTGAACATTGGTCAGGGAACATTTGAAAGAATTGAAGTAGAAGATTTGACAAAACACAGGATGTATTCGGAATTTTTCACTATTTCGAGAGAATCGGCTGAAATCATTAATAAATCTTTAAAAGCAAAAAAACAGGTTATGGCTGTAGGTGCAAGTGTTGTCAGAGCCTTGGAATCTTCAGTTCTTACTTCCGGTCAGGTAAAACCAAATAAAGGATGGACAGATAAATTCATTTATCCACCTTATGATTTTAAAATAGTTGGCAAATTCCTTACGAATTTCCAGCCCCCTGCATCACCTTCTTTGCTTTTAACTGCTACATTTGCCGGAAAAGAAGAAATGTACAAAGCTTACAAAAAAGCAATGAAAAGTAATTTCAGGTTCTTTGCTTATGGCGATGCATTTTTGATGATTTAATTATGAAATCCATTTATTAAATTTGTAAGGCATACTAATTTAGTATGCCTTTTTTGTTTATAAATTTGATATATCCGATGAAAAAAGACATAAAAAAGGGTGAGTCACAGAATTCTGTAACTTTATTAAATGAATTTCAGGAGACTAATTATAATGAATGGTTGAAATTAACTAACTCATCTTTAAATAATAATTTAAATGATTATGTTAATAATTTGTATGAAAACATAAAGACTAAGCAAATTTATTTTAAGGATGATACGGAATATATTGAATCTAATAATTACATCCCAACTTCGGAGTTAAATAATTCAAATAAATGGCTGTTAGCCCAGGATATTCCATTACCCCTCTCTACTGATTTAAATGATGCTTTAATTGATAACATTGAACATGGACAAAATGCTATTAGTCTCAAACTTGACAAAGCTTCGGCAAACGGTTTTAATCCAGAAAATTCAATAATGGAAAAAGTAGGGTTCAATGGAACATCAATATTTTCATCGAATGACTTCGACACTGTTTTTAAAGATATTAACATTGAAAACTATCCGGTTTATATTAAAACTAATTCAAATTTAACTTCAATTTCTTCTGTTTTTTTCAATTATTTGCTCGTAAATAAAAAACATATTAGCAAAATAAATGGCGGTTTCCATTACGACCCTTTATCAGTATTAGCAGAGAACCATGAATTCCCTTATGATTATAACACTATATTTGACGAAATTGTTTCACTAATTAATTGGCTTCATTCTAAGAAATGTCAATTTTCAGTTATTACGATTAATGGAAATTTATACAACGAAGCAGGTGGAAATGCGGTTCAGGAACTTGCATTCACTATGAACGAACTTGTCTTATATTTAAAAGAGTTATTGAATCGAGGAATTCACATCGATGAAGCTGCCAAAAGAATAAAATTATCATTTTCAATTGGTCCGAATTTCTTCATTGAAATATCTAAGCTTAGAGCCGCAAGAATCTTATGGGCAAAAATCATTAGACAATTCGGTGGAAATAAAGAATCTCAAAAAGTCCGGATTCAATCAGAAACATGCAATTGGAATAAATTCAAAACAGATTCTCATGTTAATTTACTCAGAAATACCTGCGAAGCTCTGTCTGCAATGCTTGGCGGATGTGACAGCATAAATCTCCAATACTTCGATAAAGAATCGGGATTGCCAAATGAATTTTCAAGAAGAATTACCCGCAATACATTCCTTGTTCTGAAAGAAGAGTGCGATTTATCAGGTATAACAGACATTCCCGGCGGTTCCTGGTACATCGAAAATCTCACGAATGAGCTGGCAAAAAATGCATGGGTACTATTTCAAAAGGTGGAGGAACTTGGTGGATTCTTCATTGCACTCGACAATGGTTTCATCAAAGAAGAATTAGAAAAAGTGCAGAACGAAAGATTATTCAATTACACAAAAAAGAATGATGTTTTTATCGGGAATAACATCTACCCTAACCCGAATGATGGTCACCATGAACGAAGTCGAATGGCAAAGGAAGCCACAGAAATTGACTACAGTAAGGTTTTTCAGCAAAGACACTCAACATTAAAAGCACACATCGAAAAGCGTGACAATATGAAGCTGTCTGAATTGCTCGATTCATACAATGATGTAGTCAATACTCACCCTCAAAATGGCTTTGAACATGCTTTGAAAGCTGTGAAAGCAGGAGCTACACTCGGAGAAATCAGCAAACCCTACAATGTGAAATTCAATGCAACGATCAAGAATCCTATTAAGAAGATGAAATTGTCTGAACTGTAATAAAACAGATTGAATAGATATCTCAGTATCGAATTTTGGTTATATGGAGCCAAAAAGGTGCAGATTTGTGCATTCGGAGCAGTTTTGACATCATTTTCATTTTTTCATTTTTGAAGTGGATTTATAATTGAAAAGTTGAAAGTTTGTAAAGTTATAAAGTTTATAAAGTAAGAATGGGAATCCCACCTTTAGTAAAGTGGGAAAATTGGAAATGTCACTTTTTGTCCTGTTTTGCCTCATATTTTTTAATTTTTGGATTGCCATTTAGTAATTTTAATTGATTTGTAAGGATTAAAGAGTATTGCTTTAGTGGAAATAAGGCAAAAAATCTCCTGTTTTGTCACTGTTTGTCATAGTGAAGTTTTGTAAGTAGTGACTTTTTGTGCCAATAAGTGACTAAAGTCGTAAGGTGCAAGTGAACCCAACTCCACTATTTAAAAATAGTGGCTATTCATCCCGGTATGTCAAAGAACGCGGTGCAAAGATAAGGATAGGGGGATGATATGTCAAGAAAATGTTTTTAGAATGGTTTTAAAATGATTTTAAAAATATAGATGGAAGCAGGGAGTTTGGAGCTGGAAGTCAGAAGAAGGAAGGCAGAAGGTGGAAGAAGCTAATTTTTAACACAAAGGGCAGGGAGGGAGGACACGAAGGACACAAAGGACAGAAAGGATGCAAGTTGTTGAACAGGATTAAGAGGATTTAAGGATTGCAGGATTTTTTTTCTTCAATTATTCATTATTCACTGTTCACTATTCACTATTCATTATTCACTATTCACTGTTCACTGAATTACTGCGGTCGCAAAGGGAAAGTCTGAGCCAAGGATTTAATGGGAGATAGAAATTATTCCATTAAAAATTTATCAAAGTACCACGAAAAATCCTTAATACCTTCAATATTAGAGTCAACTTCAATAGGATTATTTTGTATAAAAAGAGAGAAATCATCGTAATTATTAAAAATTTTATCAGAATCAATTAAAAGATTATTAAAAGATTCAAAAGAATTCTTATTATCAATGTTTCTAATACTTGAATAAGTTTTTACAGCTTTTAAAAAAGAAATTTCTTTATTAATATTTTTGCTTGATTGAAAATATTTGTATAAATAGCAAGGTAAATAATCAAGTAATTCTGATTTAAAATTAATTTTATTCCAGCGACTAAGTAAATTTGAAAACGATTTCTTTTTATAATAATTTTGCGTAACAATTTTTGTATCTAAATATGTAATAAACTCATTTTTATTATTAAAAAGTAAAGATACCTTGGCATACTGAAGTAAAGTTAAAAGCGAGAGCCTTAATGCACCTGAAGCTAATGACTTATTTACTTGTGCCCCATTATGTACTATATCATGTCTTAATTTAAAAAGATTCTTACGAATCTCTTTGTCTTGTTTTTTTTCAATTAAGAATTCTTCATTAAAGAATTTAAAAGCTACGTCACCTATTAGAAATCGAAGTCTATTTTGAATCTTATCGTAGTTATCATTTTCACTTTCTCTTAATAATATTTCTAAGGCTGTAATATATACTACTAATTGCATTTCAGGAAGAGTAAAATTAGTTGCATTGTAAATTTGAATTGATGAATTAAGTAAAATATCTTTTAAATTTTTTTTAATAGATGATTCACGAAAAAGGAAATTTTTGTAGTATTTGAAATTATCATTGGTAAGTAAAATTAATAATTCATGTCTTGAAATTTGTTTGGGAGGATACAAAGTAAAAATTAAATCAGATTTGATTGGGAACCCACTTGTCTGAGTATCAGAATATTTATCGATATCAATTGTTACTATATGCCTGTTTTTTATAGAAAAAAATTCATCGATTAAGCAACATGTTTCTCTGAAATTACTTATTAAAAGAAAGATATTTGATAAACATGATATAATTTCATATGCTCTTTTTTGTTGATGATTTCTATCATTCTCATAACTACCAACAACTAAAAAACAATCTGATTTAACACCTTCTTGATGTTCCATTATATTCAAATCATGTTTTGTGTTTGTTTTCCTTTCCTCATCAGAAGAAATATTTGAAAATTTTTCACATTCAATGAATTTATATATTTCATCAACTGACAAAAGAGTAAAATCACCAAATAACATTTCACAATAATCATCCGAAGGAATTATTGAAATACCTTTGATTGAATGAAAACTATAAAACCTGAAATTATTCATTCTACCTACTCATCTCCATTTACTATAATTTTTATTACTTCGATTGCTTCCATTCTTTTTTATCAATTGCTTTAACTTATGTATATATTATACTATAATATTTGGTGGTTCTTCATTTGGAAAAACAAGTTTCCAATCTTGTTTAATCAGTACTTTAGCTTCAGCTCTTAACTTTTCAGTCTTTTTTATATTTTGCCCTGCTTCAGCTACTTCTGCTTCATTTAATTTTTTTCTTGCTCTTGACCAAGCGCTCCTTTCTTTACCTTTTCTGATTTTATTTTGTAAATCATCGTTAATCATATTATTTTTAATAAAAAATTCTTCTGCTTCAGTTAATGTACGAATTATTCTTTCAACAGAACTAATACTTGGAATTGAATCCGTTAATGAATTATTAATGTTATTTAAATGAAATTCAATAATCGCTTTTCTTAATAAATTATTACCATAATCCTTTAATTCTTTTACTTCATCATAAAATAGTTTTTGAATATTTTTACTCCAATAGATATCCAGTTCACCTATTCTGTTTTCTATATTATCTATTTCATAATCTTCTACATTTTTTTCCTCAATATGTCTTTCTAAATCTTTCAAAATATTAATCAATAAATTAATATCTTGTTTCGCATTCTCAAGTTCATATTCAGTATCATTTTTTTTATCATTATCTTGTATTTCAGTATATTCTGTATGCTTATCAATTATTAATTGGACTAATTTTTCAACTTCTTCAAGTGCTTTGGTTTTGTTTTCAATTTTAGAAATATTTTTTATATAATCATAGATTTCTTCTAAATTCTCATCTCTATCACTACTAAATATTACAATTTCTTCTTTCTTATGTAATCCTTTAAAGAACATATAAACTCACTAATAAATTGATAATCCCTTTTTCAGTAAATGTATTAGTATTTTATTTCATTTCCAATTTCAAAACAACTAATCTTAGCAATTCTCTTTGTCTAATCGCTTGGTTGCGAATTTGAAAGGAAACTATTCTTTAACTATTTCCATTTTGACATTTGTTAAATATTTACTAAAAGTTGATACCCTCCAAACATTTTCATTTAAATATCTATAAATGAAAGTTAATTTTGATTCTTTTCCAATATTTTCTTGTAAATAATTTTGAGACTTATTCCAATCCATTGTTACGTAGGATTTTCTTCCCATGTCTTTTAATTCAATTGTTTTTGAATTTTGTATAGCATATTGGATAAGCGAACCATAAATATCCAGTATTGGTAATAATAGTGTTGATCTAGGTGTCAGAACTTTATAATATAATGGTTTTTCAACCTGACTTAATATATTTGTTCCGAGAAACCATGTTGATACTATATCATAATCGTTATAAGATTGTTCATAGATCTTACTATCAAATTCTTTTGTGAAAAGTCTTATATCAATTATAATGACACTATCGGTTTGATTTGAAATTTTCAGTAAATTAGATTCGTTCAAATCCCTGATATAGAAATCAGTACATTCCTCGCAATTTGAGTAATATTTTACTGTATCACCTAAACTAATTTTTAAAATATTATCTACTTTATCAATACTTTTTGAATTAAAAGTAAAAACTCTTGAAGGAGGCACACATGAAGTTAATATTAAACAGATAATTAAAATTAATTGAATAAACAACTTTTTCATAAATCACCTTTATTATAATTAATATTATATGAATAGCACTTGATTTGGAGTTCCCTGAATTGGACGAGACAGATTGCGAAATTGTGTGTGTTCATGGAATCGCTACGATTGTTAATAATTTATAATAATTAAATTTAAGAAGAAATGGGATTAAAGTCAAGTAATTTTTTACACCTACCCTAAACCCTTCCTCAAGGAAGGGAAATTCTACATTTCACTCAGAATAACAGTCGGGATTTAAGAATAAGGATTAACGATTTATGATTTAAGAAGAATTGTTATATAATCCCTACGGGATAAGTGTGGTGGCAGGGATGTATTTTCTACTAATATATAATCTCTACGAGATAACAAAGGTTATAAGATATGGATTCTGAACCAAGTTCAGAATGACTTTTTTGTTTCTTAATTCAGCATTCAGAATTCAGCATTCAGAATTTATTTGACTCTTCCTATAACTATAGGTTTTTCATTTGCACATAATGATAAAATCTTGTCAACATTATTAGGTGAAACAACGAGAATCATTCCGATACCTAAATTGAAAGCATGACGCATCTCATCATCTGAAATATTTCCTTCTTTTTGGATGAGTTTGAAAATCGGAAGCTGTTCATAAGAGTTCCAGTCTATATCGAGGGATGTAACTTCGGGAAGAATCCGTTTTGTATTACCGATAATCCCACCGCCTGTGATATGCGAAATACCTTTAATCAGACCTGTATCGAGTAATGGAGTTACGACATGAAGATAGGAACGGTGTACTTTGAGTAATGCCTCGCCAAGTGTACAACCCAGCTCATCGAAGTATTGAGTAACAGGATATTTTTCGAGGAGAACGGCTCTTGCAAGTGAATAACCGTTGGTGTGCAAACCCGTAGAAGGCAGACCTATTAACACATCTCCGGGTATAATATTTTTCCCGTTTACGATTTTGCTTTTCTCAACAACACCGATGATTGTACCGGAAACGTCATACTCCCCCGGCTGGTACATCGAAGGCATCTCGGCAGTCTCACCGCCGATTAATGCACAGCCATTCTCACGGCAGGCTTTGACAAATCCTGAAATCACCTGCTCTGCGACAGTCGGCTCAAGCTTTCCGGTTGCAAAGTAATCGAGAAAGAATAATGGTTTGGCTCCGCAACTCAGTATGTCATTCACACAATGGTTCACAAGGCACTGCCCCACTGTGTTATGAGTACCTGTCATAAATGCAATTTTCAGTTTTGTGCCGACACCGTCGGTACTGGCAACGAGAACAGGATTTTCATATTCTGGAAAATTCGCTTCGTATAATCCGCCGAATAATCCAATATCCGCAAGTACATTTTTATTGAATGTGGATTTGACAAGAGGGTTTATGCCATACGTTCAGCCTGCAATATAAAGGTTTCGAGCCTCGCCTCAATGATTTGAGGATAGACGTTCCCATCGGTTTCAATTGTGAGAAAAGGTATATTCATTTTACCGTTGAAAAGTTCTTTTGGTAAATCATAATCCGGGTTATTCAATCTTTTTGCATGAATTTTATTTTCGATTTTCATTTCGGGAATAGAAACCGATTCAGTAAATCGAGTTGGCATACAACCGAATGGACCAAGATTGATTATTCCGCAGTACTTCTCTATTGTTTCATGCAGGGCAATTCCAAGAGTCAGACCGGGCTCACCCTTGAATTCAAGTGGAATGATATGTTTGCTGTGTTCAAGTAAAGGTTTAATTTTAGTTCTTGAGAATTTATAATATCCACTCTTTGCTAATATTTTTTTGATACGCCACTCGGCATATCTCATATAAGCAACACGAATCAATCTCTCCTTTTTCTTTTTGAAAGATACTTCAGGTTCAAGCAATTCCCTGCCGATAAGATAATCAACATAAAAAATCCATTCGCTGATATAGGCATCTTTGACAATGAAACCCTGACGGGCAAATCTTTTGTTGAGCCATTTATGAGAGAAGTGGTCCCGGCGGACATAGATTTCACCAAGAAGTGCAATATACTTTGAATCTTTGATATGTGTTTTCCAGGGAACTTTTTTTCTTATTGTTTTTGAAAAATCACTCAAAGCTTTGTATATATTATCAGGTGCAGATTCAATAATTTTAGCTACCCTGTCAAACTCTTCATTAAAGATTTCAATCCCCTTATCGGGTTCAACTGCATTAGCCATGATACCCGAACGAATGTCATCCATTACATCACTCGTGATTAATGTCTGAATTCCTCTCAGCGAAAACTTAGGACCCAAGCCTGCAAATCCGTCTTCATTCATAAGGACAAGAGTTGCAACATTTTTTAATTTTTTTCTCCTGATTAATTCCCTGATGAAAACAGGATATTGACCAAGACGGCAATTTCCTGCTCCCTGCACAATAAAGAATGCGATGTATTGCTTGCCGTCCCATTTATTTTCAAGATAGTGCATTAATGAACCAACGCACAAAAGTAATGGCAGACATTCCTTTCCCGATGATACTGCCCTGCCGTATTTCAGAATTTCCGAACTTCCTTCGGGCATCGGGATTGCATTGAAACCCTGGCTTCTCAATCCTGCAGCAAATAACGATGCTGCCAAATCCCCCATCGAAGGAATAAGTATATCAACTCTTGGGTCAGAAAGAGGAATCTTAGTTCCGTCTGAAGCAACAAAATAACCTTGAACGGTATCAAATTCAATAAATGCCTGGGTGTAATCGCTGAAATCAGTATCAGAAACAGTCGAAGATATTTTCCTGTAATTTTTTATTATGTCGAGTGAGGCATCAATACGAGTGTTTACACCGGCATCTGCTGTGTGTCCGTCTAATTCAAGAGTAAGAGATGGTTTTGTTCCCATTATTGAACGGAAAGTAGTAAGGAGCATCGAATCAGGACCACAGGAATAATTGGAAATGAAAGTAGCAAACAGCTGAGGATTATTTTTTATAAGCTTAGCTACCTTCAATACTTTCTTTCCACCTTCAGAACAACAGCCATCTCTTCGGGATTTTGTTGAAGGAATTGTAAAAATTCATCACCCATTTTAAACATATCATTAAAATAATTATTCTGCATTTTCAATGCATATTTGTACGCTTCCCTTGCTTTATCTTCATCTTCAATTCCGATTTGCTTTGCAACATTTACAAATGACTCTATTTCTTTATCAAATCCATTAGCAAAATTCAGGAATGGAGTAATTAATTTATCACCTAGATTGCAATCCTTGAATCCTTGTTTAATGTAAAAAGGTTCACCGCTGACAAACACACAGGTGCAGTTGAAATCGAGCCTGTGATAATCTGCATCTTCAACATACATTTCAAATATTTCAGGTACAAAAAAATAATCAGGTTTTTTATTTACCAAATCCTGAAACAATCCAAGTGATAATTGAGCCGGATAACAAAAAGAACTTAGTTCACGTTCCAGCCCTTCATCTTCGATTATATCAGGCAGTATAACATTAAATCCCAGCTTAGTGAAAAAATTATAAAACAATGGGAAAATGGTATGAGTATGGAATGATAAATTTATTCCAATTGATTTTGCATTTTCAGGTAATTCTGCATTAGGAGCATATTTATTGAAAAGAAGCTCTTCACGTTTTTTCACATAATCAAAACTATTAGCATCAACATTTTGTTTATGAAGAACATTGTAGTATTTATTACAAGCTCCGCCAAAAGGATAATTTTTACTTTCTATTTCAATAATGTTAACTTGACATTTCAAATCACATTTTTCTCTTCCTCCGGGACAAATAAACGGTTTCTTGTACTTTACTTCTCTATCTACAAGTTCTTTCAGGGAAAATTCCTTTTCCTGTATAAAACCGAGTTTGATTTTTTCTTTAACTTCGAGAGCAACGCCGAAAGCCCCCATTAATCCTGGGTCGGGAGGAACAACAATTTCTTTATCAGAAAGTGCAGCCATAGCTATTGGAATTGCTTTGTTGTAGCAAACTCCCCCCTGCATAAAAACTTTTTTTCCGACAGGACGGTTACCTTTCACCCTATTAACATAATTCAGGCAAACCGAATATACAAGCCCTGCAACAATATCTTCCTTGCTAATATTTTCCTGCAAAGCAGTTTTAATATCAGAGCTAATAAATGCAGAGCACTGGTCGCTGAAATTGGGAGGATTATCGGCACTCATTGCTATCGGTTCAATATCTTTAACTTTCACCCCAAGTGATTCCCATGCTGATTCTTCGAGGAAAGAGCCTGTGCCTGCAGAGCAGGCTTCATTCATTGCATAGTCAGCCGGAACTTTATTAATAATATAAGTATATTTTGCATCCTGTCCCCCTATTTCGAATATCGTGTCTACTTCAGGGTCAAAGTAAACGGCGGCAGTGGCATGAGCTACAATTTCATTGATTACGCTTTCCGTCAGGGCATGTAACCCGGCTATATGCCTCCCTGAACCGGTTGTACCTAATCCGATAATTTTAATTTCACAGTTTAATTGATTCAATATTTCCCGGTAACAGTCCCTGGATGCTCCAATAGGGTCTCCATGAGTGTAAAGATAAACAGAAGCAAGTATTTTATTGTCATTTTCCCTGATTATAACAGCTTTGGTTGTAGTAGAGCCGACATCCAAACCCAAGATACATATATCACCGTTTGCTACAGTATCTCTTTCAAAAGATTTAAATGTTACTCTATCGATAAATTTTGAAAGCGGTTTATGAAAAACAAAAGATGAAGCATTATTTTTAAAAATATTATCAAATGATTTAAGAGGTTCAGTACCATTTTTTAAGCCATAAATTGCAGCACCGAGAGCTTCGAAATATGGTGCTTCTTCCGGTATGAGTAATTTACCATTAGTTTTATTTTTTAGAAAATTCATTACAATGGAATTTTGTGTAACTCCCCCGACAACAATTACTTTTCCATCGCGAGTCTTTTTCAACAACTCTTCGACTTTTTCAGGCTGATTTGCTGAAGGAAAAATTCTCCTGTTCCTGAAGCACATTGATTTTTCGTTACAAGAGAAGAAATCTTTCCTGTTTCATCAATATTATAAACCATAAATGTCTCGCCTCCAAGACTGTCAATCGCAGTAAATTCTTCTTTTGTATTGTTGATGTGGTCCAGAGCATATTCTGTCGCTTCAGGTTCAGAGATAGAATCGAGGTTAATCATAAACCTTAATTTCCTGCCTGTAATTACAACAGGAAGTTTATCTTTATTGAAATTTATCAGATTGTCCTTGAATACTTTTTTGGGATTGCCATTGTGAGCAATAGAAATTTTATCAATAATATTAATCTCATTACCTGAGTTTTTACCGGCTTTCACAAACGACACTGTCGAAGATCCAAGGCAAACACCTATGACTTCCTTCATTCAACTCACCAGCCAGTATTAAAAATAATCAATAAAAATTCCTGATAATAATTAATGCGATGTTTTTATTCTTATTTTATAATTTTCCAAAATCTACCTTACTGCTTCCCATTCTTTCGAGACAGATTTACCTCTAAAAATTACAGACAAAGAATTAATCGTCCAGGACAATAAGATTCTAAGATAACCATATCTTCTGAATCTTCTTGGTGATTCGTAAACAAGGATTTCTTTAGCAAACCCGATTTTCCCGATTTTGCAGATTCGCCTGAACAAGTCAAAATCCTCACCGGCAGCTATATTCGGATTATATCCTCCAATCCTGGTAAATTCTTCTTTTTTTATAATCTGGCATTCACCTCTACCCATTCCGAACCCAAGCGAAATCATAAGCCAGATATAAAAATTATGAAGTTTATAAAATATCCTGTCCTTAAAAATAATTTCATCGGGAGCAACATAAACCGGACAGGCAAGAGCAGAAGCATGGGAATAGGAATTATTTTCATCGAACCAATTCTGAACAAATGCAAAGAAATGCTCAGGATTTTCAGGAAATGTATCTCCATTAATGAATACAAGAATATCACCTTTTGATATATCAGCTCCTTTGTTCCTGCCTTCGGCAATTGTCTGCCTATGATTACCCTGATGTATAACAATTTTATCGGTATACCTTTTAGCTATTTCTATAGTTTTGTCTTTACTGCCGCCATCGCTGATAATAATTTCAATATTATATTTTCTTATTAAATCGGAAGTGTATAATTTTAAAGTAGATTCAAGAATTTTTTCTTCCTGTAGAACGGGGATTACAACACTGATAAGTGGTGTTTTTTTTTCCTTTTCGAATGGTATAACACGAAAAGGATAAGCTTTTCCATTCTTTTTACTAATTAATCCTGTATTATTATCTAAATCACTTATAACTCTTGCGGTTTCCAAATAAACACCTGAATTTTCAAATTTTATAAAAACGAAAATTAAGAAAAATAATCGAAAAAATTGATTTAAAGTTATTCATAAATGTATATTTTATCAAAATCTGATATCCCCTATTTTTATCGGGAAAGGATATACTAAATAGAATTTTGTAACTTCTCCAAATTCAATTGCCGGTGAAGGTAATTTAAAGAAATTCAGGGATTGTTTAAGCCAATTCCAAATAGGTCCATCATCGGGAAGTAATTTTACCAGATTGTAATCAAGTGAAATAATAAATCTCGGACTTCCATAAATGTAAGAACCTCGATATGGTATTTTTGGTGCATGTAATGAATCACCTAAATTTCTTGCAGCATATCCGAAACTTAGTTCCATCCAAGAGGGCCAAAATTCTTTCATTGATTCAGGCAGTAAATTATGAACATTTACAGACATCCACATTGTATGGGAACTATAATCATCAATAAACATTTCTGCCTGAACTCTTTTATGCTCTCCATGCCAGTTGGCGGGTATATATATAAATTTAGGAGTAAAATTTTGGAGAAAGGGTACATAATGCTGAGCAAGAAAATAACCGGCTCCGATAAAATTGAACAGCTCGTCTGTCGGGCTGAATCCCCAATTTGCTCCGTAACCATCAAGAATTTCTACATAGGAGGAATAGGCAAAACCTAATGCACTGCCAATGATTGTTGAAGTTTCCCAGCTAAATCCGGCTAACATTAGAGTTTCACTCCACAAATAAGAAGTAAAATAACATCCGAAAAAGTGACCCGGTTTATCCGCATAGAGTGCATATTCCCCATCTTCAATTATTCTGAATTTAGTTTGTTGCTTCCATATTGTATTCATTTGAGCTACATGCTGTGCATACAATGCACTAACATAAACCCCACCGATTATTATTGCTGGAATTGTGTTAATATGAGTGTTTTTGTACGGCAAAGTTCCGTCAATTAAGTAGCGGGGATTTTCACCATAAATAAACTCCTTTTTTGACACCCTGGGATAAACTTCATTAGAAATTGATTTAACAGTATCTACTAACTGAGTATCACTTATTACTTCATTACGAACAAAATTATCCTTTGCATATTTATAAAAATCCTGGTCAGCTTCCGGGTTTTCAATCTGGGATAATAAAATTGAATTTGAAACGATAAATAATAAAATTGATAATATATGCATAGGATTAAATAATTTTATAACCATTTGAAATAAATATAAATAAAAAAATTTTACAAAAATACATCAAATAAAGACAACTTCTCATTAAATTGGTACTCTGATATATGTTATAAACAAAATAAATTTGAAAATATTTTTCAATTTGTATATATTTAATAATACAAAAAATCAAATAACAGGAATTAATGGAAACGATAGGCTCATTGTTAAAATCTTCGAGAGAAAGTCAAAACCTGACACTTGAAGAAATAAGTCAAAAGTTGAAAATCAGGAAACATGTACTTTTGGCATTCGAAGATGATAACTTTTCGGTCCTTCCATCTGTTTATTCAAAGTCATCGCTGAAATCTTACAGTTTGTTTCTCAAAATACCTTCCGATATTATTAATAGCAGACTTGATGAAATTTTTAAGAGTGAGATTCCGCCATTTCCATTGACTGAATTGAATGATTACGATACGATGAAGAATGAGTTGAAGGAAACATTTAAGAAGTCTATTTATAAATTGAATCTAAGCAATGACAGTAAGGGAAAAATTGTTAATTACCTGATTTACGCTGGAATTGTCTTATCTCTTGTCGTATTAATTTATTTTTCAATATTCAGCGACACAAGCAAAACAGGAATATCTTACACTTCCGAAAAAGAATCCTTGAAAGAAGACTCATCTTCAAATAATTCTAATGGAAAAGGATTGTTATCTTTTTTTGAGAAACCTGACAGTATCACACTTGAAGCCAGGGCAATAGATACTTCTTGGCTCAGGATTGATATTGACGGAAAGAAACCTGAAATCATACATATGGCACCAAATGTAATTAAAAGATGGACTGCAGAAAAATTTTTCTTATTAACTGTAGGTAATGTCGGTTCAATAGAATTCAGGAAAGATGGAAATTTACTTAAACCATTCGGAACGAAAGGCAGTGTAGTCAGAAATGTTAAAATTACAAAAACCGAAGTAATCAGCTCATCATTGCCCTGGTCTGAGCCGGATACTTCGAAATTCAAGAAAAAGGCTATTAAAAAAGAACAACCTGAACCCCAAATTAAAATGCTGGAGCCATCAACTTTAGATCCGTTAAAACCTTTTAAAGATAACAAAAAGGAGCCAAAGTAATCAAATCCCGCTTCTGATTATGTCGTGAATTCTAATTACACCAATACATTTTTTTTCATCATCGGTAACCGGAAGAACATTGATTTGACTTTCTCTTTGTTCCATGACCGATAATGCTTCATTCAGAAACAAATCCTGTGTAATTGATATGGGATTTGAAGTCATTACATCCTCAACTTTGAGATTACGAATATCTTCATGTATTTGAAGTATTCTCCTGACGTCTCCATCGGTAATAATTCCTAAGAGCTTTCCACTCTTATCGATAATGCACACACACCCAAGCTTCTTGTTCGATATTTCAATAATTGCTTCTTTGAAACCTGAGCCGTCATATATCAAAGGTAATGATGAGTTTTTGTGCATTACATCTTTTACTTGTAATGTTATATTTTTCCCTATTTGTCCTAATGGGTGATTTTTTGCGAAATCTGTTATTGTTATATTATTAAATAGCATCGAGCAAACAGCCAGGATATCCCCAATAACGAGTGACAGCATAGTGCTTGTTGTTGGTGTAATATCAAATGGACAAGCTTCCTTTTCGACCGAACCATCGAGAATGACATCAGAGTTGTAAGCGAGATATGAATTCAAATTCCCAACAATGGCAATAATTTTAACATCCCTGCTTTTTAGATAAGGAATTAACCTGATAATATCTTCCGATGTTCCGCTTTTAGAGAGTAATATGCAACAGTCACCTTCTTCGACTAAACCAATATCACCATGCAATGCTTCGACAGGATGTAGAAAAAAAGATTTGAATCCTATACTTGAAAATGTTGCAGCAATTTTCTTTGCTATCAATCCGGATTTTCCCACACCGGAAACAATTACTTTTTTAGATTTGGAAAGTAATTCAATTGCTTTTGCATATTCATTTGTAATATTATGTTTTGCAAATTGTAGAGCATTAATATTCAAATCAAAAATCTTATTAACTTCCGAGTTTATTTCTTTTTCAGATAGCGGCATAAAAATAAAATTAATAAATAAAATCAGCCCGGGGGCCAGTTAAATAATCTTCCGCCAAGTAAATGGCAATGTATGTGAAAGACGGTTTGACCTGCACCTTTGTTGCAATTAATCACCAGACGGTAACCATCCTCTGCAATTCCTTTTTCTTTTGCAATCTTACCTGCAGTAATTAAAATATGACCTAACAGGTTTTTGTCATCCTCCTGAACATCATTCATTGTCGGTATTTGTTTTTTGGGTACTATAAGATAATGTATAGGTGAAACAGGATTAATATCTTCAAAAGCAAAAACCAAATCATCTTCATAAATAATATTCGATGGTATTTCTCTTTTATTAATCTTAGTAAAAATTGAATCAGTCATAATGCAAATAAAATTATGGTTGTTAATTAAAATAGCCCTCTGCTATGGAAGCAGAGGGCTATAATCATTTACTGAAAGTTTATACGATTAACGTACAACAGTCATTTTACTTGTTCTAATCTCATCACCGGCAACTAATCTAAAGATATATGTACCGGACGATACTTTACTACCATTGTTATCAGTAGCGTTCCACTGAAGTTTCTGACTTCCGTTCATTGTTCCGTTAGCTAATGTCTTTACTACGTTTCCGTAAATATCAAGAACATCAATCTTCACATCAACTGAATTGGGAAGGTAGAATTCAATGTTAGTATTATTGCTAAATGGATTCGGAGCATTTGGTTCGAGTACAATCTCACCGTTTCTGTCTACAGTCAGAGTAACTATGCTTGAATAACTTTCGCAGGATTGAATACCATTAAGGTCAACCTGACGCAGGCGATAATGATATGTCTTTCCATATTCAATATTGTTATCCGTATAATTGTAGTTAGATATTGCATTGGTTGTACCTTGTCCCTTAACAAATCCGATTGTATTCCATTTGTAATTATCATTATCGGCATCGACAGCCTTTTCAATATGGAATCCGTAATTGTCAAGTTCCGAAGCAGTCTCCCACCATAAGTCAACTCTGTTATCGCGAACCTGTCCATTAAATGAAGTTAATTCAACTGGAATATAGTCCGGACATGGTTCATATTCAAGAACTGTACCGAATGTTCTGGTGCCGAAGTATGGTGCTATCATTGGAATCCATGTACCTCTTGTATAGGTTGGAGTCGTAGTAGCATCAGGTACTCTACCTCTGTATTCAAGGTGTCCGTAAGCCGGATTACCCTGTGTGTTCATGAAAGGATACCAGGTATTGCTTCCCTTGGTATTTTCATAAGCAAATACGTTAAGGTTCAGTAAATCTCCTGTTCTTGTTGCTGTTCTCAGGTTCTTGTCAAGCAAGAGGAAAATAGAACCGCTACCATTTTGGAACTGTCCGTCTCCCGGAGGATTGGAAGTATAAGTATCGGTTGTTCTCATAGCAACTCTTGATTTAGAAGCACCCAATTCAAGACCTGTCTCACCCTGCTGTGATACTGTCATCCAGTATGAGCCGGCTTCGAGATATTTTGGTTCGGGTAATAAGTATGTAACATATTCATCCCAGAATGGTTTCTTATCCCTAAGGTCATCCAAACCTCTGTTCTTGGCAACTTCAGTACCTTCACCCATAGTTGATGGTAAAGTTACACCATTAAATAGTGACATCTGTACTATTTCAGCCCACTGTTGGTTAAGAGGACCAAAGAATACTTTATAACCGAAAATAGTATCAGCCTGGAAGAGTTCAAATTTCATAGCAATTTGACCTGAACCGCTACCGGTTTCTCTACCAGCTTCCCATTCTCTCTTATAACTCGGATTGTCATTTGCAGTAGTTGCATAAACACCACCACCCATTGAGAATCCGTACATATTCAAACCTCTACCGTTAAGACCACCGAAGTTTCCTTCAGGGACATCATTTGTTTTGTTGTCTGCCGGGTCATATTGGAAACAATCGCCATAAACAACATTGAAGTCATAATAAGTAGTGTCATTCAATGGTTCAAGATCACCGCCGTCGAAAGGAATAAATGTGTTAGCCATTATTCTGTAAATTCCGGGAGGTGTCTTTCTTGCGTTCCAATCAGGGAATTTAATTTCTTTTTGTTCACCAGCTCTTAATGCCGATTCACTTACTGAACGGCAATAAATTGCTGAATCATCAATCTGAGACTGGCTAATAACCCTGAATATTCTAACCTTTACCCAATAAGCAGGAGCGCTTGCTCCGGTGTTATTACTAACTTTCACGCGAATCGGTAAAGCAATAGCCTGTGATGCGGGTGTAATTGAGAAGGGCCATATAACTCTAACAGAATTACATTCGAGGTCAACTTCTTCTTCACCAGCAACTAATATTCTAATATTATCAACATAGAATGGGTCGAAATCATCAGGAATACCAGGAACAGCTCCTAATATTTGGTTATCATCAGCCCATACTTTAACTCTGAATCTGAAATTATAAGCACCATTTTCTGGGGCATCAATAAATCTGTCAGGTACAGTCATGATAAATTTCTTATATTCATAATCCATACCATCATCGTAAACATCATCTCTCAAACCAAGTTTTTCTCTTGTAGCGGCATTGTATGCCATTGGATATGCCTGGTTGTAATGAGTTCCAATCCTGTCATCATTGTAACCGACAACATAACCGCCACCACCGTAAAGTCTGAGTGCTCCTGCATGACCATCTGCCCATGTAACAGTACCGGCGCCTTCCTGTGGCAATTCATTCCATGATAAATCGCCGCCATGAAGCCAGCATATACCTTTTACTCCATCAGGGCTTGATTTTGCGTATTGGACTAAAATTTCATCTGCTGTTGCTGAACCGATACCAACAGTTGCTGCCCAGTTACCACCAACGATAACTCTTTGCTCACAACCGACCAATTCACCATCGCAAAAGCCTCTTTCCCAATCATCACGTTTTAGAGACCTCTGAATCGATACAGATAGTACTGCACCGATTTTATTTGACATATCAATCGGGTAAGAACGAATCTGGTCACCACCGTCACGAACCTGCGGTGGAGTAGGATTCCTGTCCATAAGGATTGCAGGTGACTGCATAAAATAATTTGCATAGAATAAAGAATCTCCAGCCATTCTGCCGTTATCAGCTCTGAAAGAACCTCTTGGCGGAAGTGGATGATGTGAAACTTCATCTCCGTTTACGACATCTGCATTGAATGTAACCCATTTCAATACTGAAGGAATCGGTGAAGATGCTCCGTTAATATCCTGTACAACATGATATTCTGTTACATCATCTTTGAATGTAACTTCATTTGGAATTCTTCTCATAACGAAGAATCGTGTACTAGTTGTATCATCAAAGGGCCATTCATCACTCAAAGAAATAAATCTATGAAGAATATCATCATAGTACTGTGGTTCTGCAATGATTCTGGCATGCATACGACCGATATGATTTTCGAATAACGGGTTTGGAATAAATGGCGGGAAGAATACTTCCACAAATCCGTAAGGAGGTATGCCATTTAAGTTATCCGGACCCGGATAAGGATTTAATGTTGTTGCTAATGTATTAAAATTAGTAACATGTACGTATCTGACTTTTACATTCGGGACACCCATGCAAAGATTGTCCGGGTCTGGGTCAGGGAGTGTCAAGCAATTATTATTAACAGGAACCGAACGGTTATAAATAGTTCTTAAGGTTGCCTGGTTATTAATCATAAATCTTGCTCTGAATTCCACATCCTGTTCCTGGTAATTAATACCATTTGGACCCTGGATATCATTTGTCAGGTTCTGCAGTAAGGCAACCGGTTGCAATGCACCTAATTGTCTGTGACCTGCAAGTAATTCTTTATCAAGAACCTGGTCAGCTGCTTTTTCAACCTGGAATAAATCGGTATAAGCAGGATCAGTTTCCGGAAGTTCTTGTCTTAACATGTATTTTATACCAATAACTCTCATCACGTTTTTCCATGATTTGAATTTCACGGCAACGGATGATGCAGGAATTCCTAAATCTTCCTGAGGATTACGGTATTTATCATAGTAATAAGTAGTTTGTTCGTATTCACTTGTATACGGGTAATATGGATTACCTGTGCACAAAGCCGGAACAGGAGCCGTAGGATCTTTTGAGTTAAAGTTTGAATGTCTCGCAAATCCACGGACACCGCATGAAGTATTCCATCTGAATAAGAAATCAGAACGCCATGCTATATAAAATCCTGAACTCAGAATTCCTTCGAATTTTTCATAGGTAATTGTTATCGAGCTATCTCTTCTCGACAAACATACCTGGGCATTAGCACCAAGATATGCATCGGCTCCGTCATTCGGTCTGTGATTTGTTGCCACAGTATATGTACCGAATGGTGTAACAACAGCACCTTTGAGAACAGCGTTCACAAAATAAATAATCAAGCTGTCGCCGGATATGGATTTATAATAATATGCCTTACCCCAATCTTCTGCTTTCATTGAAATCGGATTGTATTGGGACAAATGCAAATCTCCAAAGAAAGGAGCAATGACGGGTAATTTTGTGTTTAACTGATGTAATTCTCCACCGGCTTGCATGATAGTACCAGCAAAACCACCAGGATTTGGTCCTGTGTGGGAATTTCCCCAGTTAGCAACTGCGATATTGTATCCGAAATCATCGTCATTCGGGTCAGCTGTGCCATCTTCTCCGTCACAAATTGTAATACTCCTGGATGTTACTCTATCGGGATAACCTGCCGGTGTCGAACCGCCCGGTCCAACAAACCAATCCATACTTTGGTTATCGTAACAATGCTGGGCACCCTGAGGAGGAGTTCTGACACCAAGCGAATTATAGAAATACCTTCTGTTTGTCAGTGCAACTGCACCATTGGTAGACACATAAAAGCTGTCATAGCGTACGCCGTTAAAATAGAAATCGAAACCGATTCCCATGGGACCTGCGAAAGCATTATCAGTCGAATCAACATCATTCGGGACACCTGCCGGAAAATCGAACCAGGTACCGGTAATTGGCGAACCGCCATTAGTTTTCCAACTTCTGAAGAATGCATATCCGTTCTCATGTGGCCAGTAACCCGGAGGCTGCTGATGGGGACCTGACAATATACGTCTCCATAAATTACTTTCATAATTAGTGTCAATTATATTTGCAACAGGTCTCCATAAACGGTAATCATTGACAACAACATCTTTGTTATCAACGAAATAGTATCCTGTCGATACGGCAGGATTGGTCTTAGGATATGGGTCTGTTGTCCTTCCAAATGGATAAGGATAACTTGTCTGCCAAGGACCGAAAGCCGGGTCCTCTACCAGTTGACTTTTTCTAAGAATCTCATCCTCACCTGCCGGCTTGTTACCGCCTGCAGTCGCAGTATTAAAAAGAAGTGCGCTGCATACGAAAACAAAAATTAGCAGTATCAAGAATTTCTTCATAAGTTCACCTCACAGAGTTAATAATACAAAAACAATTTATTAAGATTTTTATACTTTTTTTAGTTTTCACTTTCATCATTTTATTAATATACGTGATTTTTTCAAAGTTATAAAATAATTTTATTCAATTTTTATCACACATTTTTATCTCTTAAACCGCCATCCATGGTCTTCATTTTCAAAAATCCAGCCTACAAGTTTTCCTTCATCGATTTTCTCATAACTATTCCAATAATCTTTTGTGTAAGAAAATCTTGAGCTGGTATCATTAGCAGATATATTATCTGCTTGAAACATAATGTCTTTAACGATTTTTTGCCAATATTTGAAATTACCTGGTCTTAAATCAATCCATGCTTCATTGCACCATTTATTCACAAGTGCTTCAGTCATAGGTATTTCTGACTTATCAAATCTTGCAGGAATTTTAATATCTTTACCTCTTAGATATTTTTTTCCATCAGGCATCAGAATTACTAAACCGATTGACAGCATTTCAGAACGCAGTTTATTTTGATTGCTCAATAATTCCACTGCTAATGCTGAAATTTCTTCCGGTTTTAATTTCATTATTCCGGTCATGGTTTTTGCAATTTTATTCAAAATATGTGCTTCGTAAAGTAATTTTGAGAGTCTCGGTGGTCCAAGCATTTCAAATGCAACACTATCTACTCCATTTTGCTTTTCAAGCTCATTCAACTTGCTAACAGCCCTGTTGAAAAGCATTCCGCCTCTGTATGTAGGACCCATAGTAAAACTATCTAATCCCTGGATTATATCTTTTCCTGTATTCCCGCCATTGGCTTCATACACTACATAATCTGCAATTTCTTCGGGTGTTATTATTTCCATTTGTCCCAAGGAACCTATTGCCTGGAACTCGCCTTTGGAAAAAATTCCGTTTTCCCCGGTATCAATGAAAACAGATTCATAGTCATTGCCTGTATTTTCTACACCATTTAAATCATCAAAATTGAANCAAAATTGAATGATGAGGAAATTTCACGTGCATTTTTTGTTATCATATCAACAAGAGGAATAGCTTTGCCTTTCCTGATAATTTTTCCATACCCGATTCTTTTCCAGGCTATTGCTGCAGTCGGTTTAATTTCCTTTACAATCGGACCATTTGGTGTACGAGCCTGTAAAAACAATAGTAAAGACTGAGCACCTGCAACAGCTGATTTAGCTAATAAAACCCTCGATGGTCTTTCTTCGCTGTGTGTATAGGGAATATTTAATCCCATTCCGCCTGTACCACTTGTTCCGATTTTAATGTAAAGACTTGTTTTGGTATCCAGTAAAGCTCTGTACAGAATCTGAATATGTCTTATTAACTGAGGAATGTACATGCTTGCCATCATTCGCTCTATCGATTCCGTATTGAGTTCATTCCTTTCGATCTGGTTAACAACAGTTTTAGTTGTGTTATAAACATCCTGGTATGCAATTGCAGTTGCAGTATTAATACAATCAATAACAATATCAGGTTTTGTTTCGGTTATTAAGTTATAAAGTTCAGATATTTTTAAAATATCATCACTCAATTCATCAAAAACATCGTGGACAACTTTTTTCCTGTTTTCAGAATCGGAAAGCACCGAATTCCAATTACTCATTTTAAATTCGGTTCTTGTGAATATATTGCCCCATCTTGGTTCAAACATAGCGGGATTTAGGTTACTGTACTCTTTTCGCAGGTTATTTACTGCATCTTCGGATTCATTTTGATTTAGTGAAGAAACAATAAGATGAGAAGGTGAATACTCCATTAATTTTCTGCAAATAGCTGAACCTACTAAACCCCAACCTCCTAAAACTAAAATTCTCGAATTTTTTACCATTTCACTCTCAGAATATAAACTTCTTATAAATTCCTAACTTCTACATTAATACAATCTTCTAAATTAATAAAAATCGCATATATTCCCAACAAGTTCGGAATTTTAGTGGATAATTATGACCGGCATTAATTGGCATTTTCATCGTTTTTTTCAAAACCAACATTATTTGTCAAAGAACATTTTTTTTTCATTTCAACCAAACTTTTTTGGTTTTTGTTTTTTCATTCACTTATAAAGACACTTATGAAGCCAAAAGGTCTCAAAAATAATTGAAAAAAATATATTATTTTATTTTGCGACAAGTACTGTAATTAGAACTAAGCAGTAATTTTCATATCAATTTAGGTCTCTTTTTTTGGAAAATTAAATCCTTAATGATTTTTTAAAGGATTACTTTATTAGTAAATTCGTGATGAATTTTTTATGAAAATTGAACAAAAGAATGTTTCCTGAAATTTTATACATACAAGCAATCATAATTTTTTCAATCCGCTCAATTATTTTTCTTATCGGTTTAATAATTGAACACAAGAAAAATAATAACCCGAAAATCAGTAAAAAACTATCTGTTTCTGTCATTGTGCCTGCAAGAAATGAAGAAAATAATATTCGGAAATGCATTGAATCGATAATGAAAAACAATTATCCTGAAAAATATTATGAAGTAATTGTTGTTAATGACAGGTCAAGTGATAATACGGGTTCCATACTTGAGAATTTGCAATTACAATATAAAAATTTATTAGTTGTTGATATTACGGAAACGACAATAAATAAAAATTTAAGGGGTAAACCGGGAGCACTTCAGAAAGGAATTGAAACCGCCAAAGGGGAGATAATTTTAATGACTGATGCGGATTGCATAGTCAGTAAAAATTGGATAGAAAGCGTAACAAATAGTTTTAACGATGAAGATGTTGGTTTAACTGCAGGTGTTACTAACATCATATCTAAAAATATATTTGAAATAGCCCAGGAAGTTGAATGGGTCTATATGCATACAATGGCATGC